>NZ_PTRU01000090.1:0-1456 GCF_002965245.1 Escherichia sp. MOD1-EC6021
ACACCGTGGCGGTCACCTGGCAGGGCATGAACAACCAGATTCTGTAACAGGCCGACACCTTTAATGGAGTCCGCCAGTTCGCTGACGGACTCCGCAGAATACGGCACCGTGCGCACATTCAGCGGTGATTTAATCAGTGAGGCCAGCGGCACGCTCACTTCCTCCGTCTGCGCCAGCAGGGCAGACAGGACTGTTTCCTGCGTTTTTGCAGGTTTACGGCTGGATTTACGCTCCGTTTTTGCCTTAGACTCTGTAACTGACATAGTTAGTACCTCCCAAAACGGTAATAATGATTGTCTGCCGGACGTGTCCCCGTCCGGCACCTCTCTTACTTAAGAATCCCGAAATCCCTGATGACATGGTTCATCCAGTACCCGGCACCGTCCTCAAAATTCCAGGTACGCCAGACCATTGCACCGTTATTACGGACAACCAGGCGAAACTGTTCGCCGTGGTCATCCTCGATAAAGACGTTCCGGTACTGTGCGGCAACAGCTTCGGCATGTTTGCGGGTAAAAGGACCGTCAGGCAGCCCCTGAAGTATTCTGAAATATTCGCTCATTCTCATCTCTCCGGTGATGCCCCGCACAGAACGGGGCGGGGCGGTTATCACAGTCAGGCCAGTCAGAACGGGATATCGTCTGAAAACCCGTAATCGTCACCCTCCGGCGGTTGCAGCTGAGGCTCCGGCTGCGCGGCCTTACGTCCACGGCCTTTCGTTTTTGCGCCACCTTTTTTCGTACCGGCCTCCGACTGTGGTTCCGGCTGAGGCTGAGCGCTGAACTGTTGCCCCTCTTCCGGCTGAGTCTGAGCACCTGCGGCACGTCCCAGCATCTGCATGGTGCCCGTGGTCTTAACAAGAATTTCGGTGACGTAACGGGTGATACCGTTATCTTCCCAGCTACGGGTGCGAAGCTGACCTTCGATGTAGACCTGCGCGCCCTTGCGCAGATATTCGCCAGCCACTTCCGCGAGCTTGCCGAACAGCACCACGCGATGCCATTCTGTCTGCTCCCGCATCTCCCCTGTCTGTTTGTCACGCCAGGTTTCCGACGTGGCGACCTGCAGGTTTGCCACTGCGCCCCCGTTGGGGATGTAACGGACTTCCGGATCTTTTCCCAGGCGTCCTACGAGAATGACCTTGTTAATGCCACGAACTGCCATGATGTGCCTCCTTCTGTTGATGTTTTCAGCCCCCATCATCTTTTGAGTTTCGGGAGCCGCGGTTTTGACGTTTTGCGGGGACCTGCCTTTTGTTCCCTCCGGTATTCACCATCACCTTTTTGAGAACCTTCGCCGCAAGGGGCATCACTGCCACGGCCGGAAACGACTGTCCGGGGGCAGACCGCAAAAGTTTTTGCCTGCTTTTGGGCAAAAACTTTTGCGGGATGTGCATTTCACCCCTGGACTGGCGGAGACGGTTGTGGCTGTCTTTGCCCCCGGCGACAGGGGCTTA
>NZ_PTRU01000091.1:0-1375 GCF_002965245.1 Escherichia sp. MOD1-EC6021
GCGGACTCCCGTCGCTTCAGGGCATTAATCGCCTTAAGCTGGAGAAGGACTTTTCTGTCAAACTGGTACAGTTCAAACAGGCGGGGATCGGCCTGTAACTGCACAATATCCCGCTCAGTATCGTAGTAGGCTGACTGTACCAGATGGGTGATGTATTCCCGGGTGTGCTTCTCATCGGTACGGGAAAACGAGATCACGGTACCGGCAATGCGCTTCAGGGAAGGGCTGATGCGCTCACGTAGCCTGCGGGATGACTGGCTTGAAGGTATACCACACAGTTTTGCAAACTCAACAAAAGGCAGTTCAACTTTGTCACCAGTCACGTTATGGCGGGCAAAGGAATGAATGATCCCCACCCAGGTCTTGAAATCGTTATCCATATCCAGGCGGGGGCCAGTGATCTCAACCTTATCGAATCCCTCAGCACGGGCCAGGGAAAGACGTGTCAGCTCTTCCGTGGCATCAGTACGTGACAGTGTATTTTTTTTACTGTTCTTCAGTGATTTAAGGGTCGGTACAAAAACGCCCAGACGCATCAGCGCCACAGGTTGTACGGTGTTGTTATTGTTTGGTGTCAGTGTCACCAGCTCACCGGACGACTTATCCACCTCGCCGAACAGTTTTTTGATGTCTGAATTTTCGTTTTCCAGAAAGCCTCCTGCCTGTGGACAGTAAAAGAATAAACAGCAAATCGTGTGTCAGAGCCCCGCTAACTGACTGAAGAAAAACCTGCAGCCTGTATTTAACAACTGAGTCTGGCGTACTGACCATAGTTTATGTCATTAACTTACTTCAGTATATGGATTACTGAATACAGCTTATTATTAGCATGTTACAGTTTATCATTAACATGCCACAGCTTATGTGATCGTGGTCCCGGCCCATGAGTGACAAGGTTTGCAGAGATATGGGGATCTTTAATGGATCCTTTGTTGATCATTCATGGATCTAGTTTACTGGATCGAACCTCTGGATATGTGGATAAATCATCCTAGAGGAAACAGCATACACAACCGCTTATAAGGGCTTCAGGGCGTACCTGCTCACTGTAACTACAGATACATTGCGCTTCCTCGCCAGTTCGCGGGCTTCGCCCGGTCACCGGTCTGCGGCGAGCACTGTTTTTTCTGAAGTCTATCTTTACAGGTAGTTGGGCTACCCTTCGAAAAGAAATGATTCACATGAAGCCAGTAATGGTTCATGGGCTAGTCATGATATTGATGCCAGAGCTATACAAGACTTTAAAGAAATAAGTGATTACTTTATTAATCGCATGGTCAGCGAATCCAGTAGCCAGGTGATGCTGCCAACTTACTGATTTAGTGTATGATGGTGTTTTTGAGGTGCTCCAGTGGCTTCTGTTTATATCAGCTGT
>NZ_PTRU01000092.1:0-1316 GCF_002965245.1 Escherichia sp. MOD1-EC6021
AAAGGTGTGGTGACCTGGTTTGAACTGGGGGAGAACGACAAAAACCAGATGCTGTACAGCATGAAGGTGTGCCCACCGCTGTGGCGCACAGGGCTGCGCCAGAACTTCCGTATCTTCCAGAATGAGGATATCGAAAGCATACTCGCGACGATCCTGAAAGAAAATGGGGTGACCGAGTGGAGTCCGCTGTTCAGCGAGCCGCATCCTTCCCGTGAGTTTTGTGTCCAGTACGGCGAAACCGATTACGATTTCCTGTGCCGGATGGCGGCGGAGGAAGGCATCTTCTTTTATGAGGAGCACGCGCAAAAAAGTACCGACCAGAGCCTGGTCCTGTGCGACACCGTGCGTTATCTGCCGGAGTCCTTTGAGATCCCCTGGAATCCGAACACCCGTACCGAGGTGAGCACCCTATGCATCAGCCAGTTCCGCTACAGCGCACAAATCCGCCCTTCTTCCGTGGTGACCAAGGACTACACCTTTAAACGACCCGGCTGGGCAGGGCGTTTTGATCAGGAAGGCCAGTACCAGGATTACCAGCGCACACAGTATGAAGTGTATGACTACCCCGGACGTTTCAAGGGTGCCCACGGGCAGAACTTTGCCCGCTGGCAGATGGATGGCTGGCGAAACAACGCAGAAGTGGCGCGCGGAACAAGCCGTTCTCCGGAGATATGGCCGGGACGGCGAATTGCGCTGACGGGGCATCCGCAGGCGAACCTGAACCGGGAATGGCAGGTGGTGGCAAGTGAACTGCACGGCGAGCAGCCGCAGGCGGTGCCGGGACGCAGTGGTTCAGGTACCACGCTGAATAACCACTTTGCGGTAATACCGGCAGACCGGACATGGCGGCCACAGCCGTTGCTGAAACCGCTGGTGGATGGCCCGCAGAGCGCCGTCGTGACGGGACCGGCAGGCGAGGAAATCTTCTGCGACGAACATGGTCGCGTGCGGGTGAAATTTAACTGGGACCGTTATAACCCGTCAAACCAGGACAGTTCATGCTGGATCCGTGTGGCACAGGCGTGGGCAGGCACCGGGTTTGGTAACCTGGCGATACCGCGTGTGGGTCAGGAGGTCATTGTGGACTTCCTCAACGGCGATCCGGACCAGCCGATTATTATGGGGCGTACCTACCACCAGGAAAACCGCACCCCCGGCAGCCTGCCGGGAACAAAGACGCAGATGACCATTCGTTCGAAAACCTATAAGGGCAGCGGGTTTAATGAACTGAAGTTTGACGATGCGACAGGGAAAGAACAGGTCTACATCCACGCGCAGAAGAACATGAACACCGAGGTGCTGAATAACCGCACCAC
>NZ_PTRU01000093.1:0-1304 GCF_002965245.1 Escherichia sp. MOD1-EC6021
GCGGCACCTTCCTTCCCTGACGGCGCATCGCTGGTCAGCGAATAATGTTTACATTCCAGGCTGATTTGTGCTGGTTTACTGTACGCTCCGCTGCCAAACACATTCAGGCAGAGCGTCCATGCCAGCAGTGCCAGAGATTTGTCCGGTTGCTGCATGAGTGCCGCCTGGACTGCCAGCGTGCGTTCGGAAGACATTTTCGTCAGCAGTGGCAGACTGATTTCCTCCACTGACGCTTTCTCCTGCATCTGTTCCGTGCGGTCAGCGTCGTCAGCCACGTCATCCTCACTGCGCAACTGCACACCACGCTGGACACACACGTTGCCATAACGCCAGGACACCACCACACCGCTTCCGGCACGCATCTCCGGCGTCCACGCTCTGACCTTCGCCATGCAGCGCATCAGCTTCATTTCTGCTTCCAGCAGGTCGGATTCCTCACACTGGTTTTCCAGTGCGTCGTAACGTGCCATCAGTTCGTTCAGGCGTTCTTCTTCCGCCTCCGTCAGCACTGCTTCCGGCTGCGGCAGGTTGCGGTATGCCCGGGCATCTTCACGGCACTCACCAACGGCCTCCATGCGTCCGGCACACCATCCCCAGCCCTCGGCTTCCCGAAGGTACTCTGCAACAGCCTGGAGTTTTTCCAGCAGGGCGGCATCGAGCGCAACACAGTCCACATAGCCACCCTCATCGTCGCTGAACAAATCAGTGCGCAGTTCATCTGGCGAGAAGGCATCAGCCCCCACGAAGCGGAATTTAGTGTTCCCCGCCACCGCCACTTCACTTTCGGTCACCAGACGACGAATGGTCTGTACTTCCGGTTTTCCGCCCCATCCCGACTGACAGGCAGCTTCAAACACCTGCACCTGACGCGCGGTGTCGTTCTCCAGCGCCAGCGCCTGACAGTGCTCTGTGGTGATGCGGTCTTCTGCCAGCGCATCGAGGATGACAGGCGCAAGGTCAGCCAGTTTCAGCATTCGCTGAACGTGGCGGGGTGAATAGCCCAGCAAATCACCGATTTGTGCAGGTGTTTTGCCTTCCTGCGCCATTGCGCGGAATCCGGCAATCTGTTCGGCAGGGTGCATATCCCGACGATGACCGTTTTCAGTCATTGATGCGGCAGTCGCCAGTTCCTGCGGAATGACCTTCACACGGACAGGCCAGTCCGCCGGAAGGATGTTGCGCTCTGCCAGCATGTTGAGTGCTGCCAGTCGGCGACCACCTGCGGCGACACCGTGGCGGTCACCTGGCAGGGCATGAACAACCAGATTCTGTAACAGGCCGACACCTTTAATGGAGTCCGCCAG
>NZ_PTRU01000094.1:0-1242 GCF_002965245.1 Escherichia sp. MOD1-EC6021
TGAGTCCGATGCGGTGTCTATGCTCAAAAGAATTCCTTAAGCTCTGACTTTTTTAAATCCCTTTCGGATATCTCATGGATATATTATCGGTATTTCATATTCTGTTGACATGCAGGACCGGTATAGAGTAAAAAACATCTATTGAGTACCTCTTGGATATCCGAAAGGTGTCTTTGGGGTTCTTTATGGGTATTACATGTGGATTCTGGAGATACACTATGCCTGTTATTGCTAATACGCATCCCAAAGGTGGTGTGGGTAAGACAACTTCATCTGTAAACATTGTTGGTGAAATGAAGTCTGATACAGTTGATCTGGATACTCATACCGGGCTTTCTATCATTCTGGGGCTGAGACCTGAAGGAAAAGAAATTTCCGTGAAAGTACCCAAAACAGTGGATGAGTTAATCGAAATTATGACTCCCTACAAGAACAGCGATAAGACGTTACTTATTGACTGTGGGGGATTTGACTCAGATCTTACCCGTACTGCGATTGCCTTTGCAGACTGCGTTATTGTCCCTTCAAAAGACTCCCTGACTGAACGTATTGGTTTGATGCATTTTGATGGAGTACTGGACGAAATCAGCTCTATCATGGGGACCGATATAACTGCTCACCTGTATCTCTGTAAAGTTAATCCTAACAAGAAGAAATTCCCTAAGCTTGATGCAATCCTGCCATCGTTCAAACATCTGAAGCTGATGAAGAGCCGCATTTCTGCTCGTGCAGAATTTGAGGATGTCATTGAGACTGGGATGGGAATCACTGAGTCTGTTCATGGGCGCTATTCGGCAGGAGGTAAGGAAGTTATTGCCCTGATCGAAGAAATCAATCATCTGATTGAAAATAACAAACAGTAAGGTGTATCCATTGGGTATCCATATAGTATTCTTTGGGTTTTTAATGGATATCCTTTAAGTATCTAACAAACATCCTGGGTTATCTCATGAGCAAAGCAAAATTTAGTGCACAGGCTGAAAAACTGAAAAACCTGGTGGATTCTGCCAGATTACAAACTTCTTCTTCTGCCGTAACAGCAACAGCCCCGTCTCAGCCAAATGAAGGTGCAGAGGAAGTTTCAGGTCGTCCCGTGGCTGCCAGGACGAAGGCTAAGAATCTTAAGGCCATACCGCTGTCGTATTTTGAAGCTCATGCGGAACTTAAAGCGACCAGTAAAACATCTCTGGATTTTAGCTCATATATTATTGAGGCTATAAGAGAGAAGCTTGAACGTGATGG
>NZ_PTRU01000095.1:0-1200 GCF_002965245.1 Escherichia sp. MOD1-EC6021
GGGAATATCTACGGCAGCAAGCCAGTAATGGGTTAAGTGATAACAGGTGTCTGGAAATATAGGGGCAAATCCAAAGAATAGGGATAAGAAAAACAATATAAATAGTTTTGATTATGGTTTAATGCAGATAAACCAGATGCACATTCCCATGTTAAAAAAACGTGGAATAATAAAAGATGAACGAGATTTGTTAGATAACCCCTGTCTGAACATTAAAATAGGGACCGAGATTTTATATAATCATTTTTCACGTTGTGGGGTAACGTGGCAATGTCTGGGGACTTATAACGCGGGTTTTGCAATGGAAAACAAAAAAAAGAGGCTGCAATATGCAAAAAAAATATATGTTGTATATACCAGACTTAATGAAATAGACAAGCGTAAGGCTTTAGCAAAATGAGCCTAAAGCCTCTTTTTTTATATAGTGCAAACACCCATACGTAAAGCTGTTTTGATCAACTCGATACCACTGTGAACATCTAATTTCTTCATGATATTGAGTCTATGAGTTTCGACTGTTTTCCTGCTTAACTGCAAGAAATTAGCGATTTCTTTGTTTGTTTTTCCATCAGCTATGAGTTGTAGTATTTCAGACTCACGATTTGTTAGTTGATTATCAGAGGAATATCTTGAAGATATTTTTTCACAATCCATATGTACACTATCAAAATAAGTGTAACCATTACTAATCGAATCAATAGCGCGATTTAGTTTCGCCGGGTGACTGGTTTTCCATACGCATCCTTTCGCACCGGCTTCAAGCAATTTTATTGAATCAATATACGGCATTTTTGCTACAAATGTAATAATATGAGCATCTATTTTATGCGATTTAACCCATTTTATGAGTTCGGACCCCATCATTCCACCTGCAAATTCTCCTAAAATAAATATTTGGGCTGCAGATTTGTTACACTCCGCTATAGCTTTCTTCAGATCTTTATAGCCCCCAACAACCTCATATAAATCGGGATAATGTCCGAGAAATCCAATTATCCCATCAATCATAAACGGCTGCTGATCTGAAACTACAATTTTAATCTTTCCCATATATTCATCCTGAGTGTAAATGCTATAACGCATTCATTTATAATCATCCCTTCCATTATTATTATAAGCAAAATCCAAAGAATACATTGATGAAATAATAATGAAATATAATTAAAAATAAAATTTTTGTGTATGCATAATTAGACCAGT
>NZ_PTRU01000096.1:0-1157 GCF_002965245.1 Escherichia sp. MOD1-EC6021
ATATCTCCGGTTTGCGGATCGAAAAATATTGCACCTATTGAGATGATCGGGGCATCAGGATTTTTTCCCATGGTTTCGAGGTCGATCATTAGATGGTCACACGTCCTGCTGGTGGATGTGATTTCGTGATGACCGTTCACCTTAATTGAGTGATCTGCCGCCTCGCCAGTTTCATTATCGCTGGCGTGATGCTGATTGCCGCCAGTGTTCTCCTTCTCCTTGTGTGGATGTTCAGCGCCTTCCATTTCCTCCGGATCATTTTCCTGAACTTCAACCTGATACTCTTCATCGAATGTTTCTTGGTATGTTGCGTCGCCCATCACCGCACCACAATCAGGGCAGTTGCCGCCGCCGGTCTGATCGCAGGCGGTGCAGACTTTTTCCACTTCCTGTTGCACTACTGGTTCAGGTAGTTTCGTTTCTGGCTCGTTTTGTTGCGTATTTGGGCTGTTTTGTTCCGCTTTCTGGTCGTTCTGTTCCGTTTCTTGCTGGTTCTGGTTCACAGAATCGCGGGTTTCAATCCCCTTCACCCATTTCGGATCATTCGGATCGCTAATCCCTGCAACAAATTCACCACGTGATACTGCAAGCAGTTCATCGGCGTCAGGCTGGCTGATATTGGCTGCCTGCATAATTTTGTTTACTTCGTCAGCGGTAACTTTTACCGGCCCTGGTTGTGCGGTCGTGTCAGATGCACCAGTATTTTGTTGTGAACCTGAGTATGTACCGTTTTTGCGGGCGAAATATTCTTCTTTCGTGATTTCAGTAGCCCCTGCAGCCAGTGCCTTATCCAGACCAGAAAGTTTGTTTGCGCGACCGTATTTTTCGCTATCCTTGTCGGTGAAGAGGAAGTAGAACGGCCCTTCACGCTCTACAGATGGTTCGACTTCCACTTTGCATTCGGTTTTTTCGTTGTCCGGAATTGCCGTTTCCACTGCATCAGTTTCTGGTACTGGCGACGAGAGAGTATCAGTTGCGCTCTGATTTCTTCCTTCATCTTCAAACACGCCCTTTGTAGTCAGGTATTCAGTAATGTATTTGTTCAGTGCCACAGGGTCTTTGTGAATGTCGATCGGACGTTCACGGACAAGGCCAAAAATAGTCTGGCGGTCGTAGCGAAGGGCATCAGGCTGTTTGCGCATTGATGCCGAGATACG
>NZ_PTRU01000097.1:0-1067 GCF_002965245.1 Escherichia sp. MOD1-EC6021
TCAAAATCACCATATTGCTTCAAAAAATCGAGATGTGTTTCCCCAAAATCCTCTATATCTTCCCAGCCTTCTGCACCCGAAATAACGGCGCAAATAGTCAACAGTAGAATATCCGATAATTTATGTTCCACTTTCCAGGCTTGTCTGTAATCGGGGATAATAGAAATATGTTCCATCAATTTTTTAAGTACCATTTTGTTCTCCTTAATTATGTAAGGAGTATTTGATCATGTATAAGCAATAAAAAACAGCTTTAGATAATAAGGAATATCTCAATTTATGAACATAAAATGCGAATTATTTAGTACAAAAAAGCAGCGTTACGTGATCTTTCCCTGTTGCACCAACCTCTGCACATTTCCCATTTTTCTTTTTTTTAAGAATTTGACAAATAGCTTAAAAATTTTTTCATATTCACCATGAACATGAACTTCACCTGTTATATTATTTATTACTTTGTTAGTTATCATTATTGTTGGGTTTGCTACTCCTAATCTTATGGTTCTCCCATATTGAAGAATTATTAGTCCATTGCATACTGCTGTGGCATTAATATTTTCTTTGATTTTTGTAAAGCAAGATGATGGAGTTAGGGTCTCAATACCAATAAGAAAAAACCACTCACCTTTCTTATTATACTCTGTGATTTCCGCGGGTGTTATTATGTTATATTTTTGAATGTAACTGGAATCACGCAGAGAATTATATGTCACCATAATATAAGTATCTTTCAAGCCGATAAAAGAAAAAAAGTCATAAATGATTTTGGCAATATTTTCATCTGATAAATAAAATTCAAATGACAAGCCTCTTCCATTTTTGCTCCATATTTTGCTATCAAATAACATATATTAATACCTTAAGAAAAAGACGTGATTAAACATACCAGTAAGTCTAAGATCGTCCATAGCATTTCTTTCCCTTAATATTGCTTTACCACCAGGGAAAGATTACGAAAGCCCGCTCCCCGCAAGGACTGACGCCAGATACTTTCTGTCCATGGCTGCTTTTCGCATCTTACGTCTTAACCCTGCCTTGAATACCTTATCATTCGTCAAAATATTAAT
>NZ_PTRU01000098.1:0-1005 GCF_002965245.1 Escherichia sp. MOD1-EC6021
CTATCCACGCAGGTCCGGTGACTTCCGGCAGCTCATCGTCATCTGTCGGGGAAGACCATTCCAGTTCCCCCCACAGCGCATCAACGAGCTCTCCGCGCTCATACAACTGCCAGCCACAGAAATCACAGCCCTGTTCGGCATACCAGTGCTCCAGCGTGCAGCTGAAACGGCGGCTTAATTCTGCAATAACGTCGCTTTCCGGCTGACACCACGGCGTGTCGAAATCAACCTGAATGAAGTTGTCTTCCTGACTACTGATATTCACCTCATACCCCACAGGCCACTTCACGCCATACCGTTCCGTATACCAGTGATATGCAGAAGGAACACCGTTCAGAACACCACCGTTAAAGCCATTCACTTCAACATCCAGGCGGGTCGGCAGAACCGTCAGCAGGTCAAACGGCATGGTTTTTTCCGGCAGTACGTTGTCACACAGACGGTTCCACCACACCGATACATCCTCGTTACTCCAGAAGCCACACCAGTCACCTCTTTTTGCGGTGAAAAGTGCGGTGATGGTATCCCTGACCTCATCCGGTAATCCTTCCCAGCGACGCTGGCCAGTACCACTCTGCAGCCAGAGTTCATGCAGCATCAGGCAGTTTTGTACATCCAGTAGCACACCGTTCTGCAGGTGTGTCAGCCAGCGGGTGAACGCGATATTCTCCGGCGATACAACACCACGTCCGGCAGCCGTCAGTCCGGGGCACGGTTCAAACTGCACATCTTCAGTGGTCTGCAGAAGTCCGGCACTTCCGGCCAGAAACAGCTGAATACCTTCATTTGTGGCGCGGCGATAAAATGGTGTGACTGCACCGCTGGCCAGTCGTTTAATCTCAGCAATCTGTGCTGGTTCACCAGAAAAATGCATACGATTTGAGCACCAGTTTGGCATGGGAATTCTCCTCTCACATGCGGCCTCCATCAGGCCGTGCCGCACCTGTAACCGGGCGACCGCATACGAATGCAGGTGCGGCCCCGAAGCCGCAGCGCGTGGAGGAG
>NZ_PTRU01000099.1:0-956 GCF_002965245.1 Escherichia sp. MOD1-EC6021
GACACCCCGACCCGTCACTACGCACACGTAGACTGCCCGGGGCACGCCGACTATGTTAAAAACATGATCACCGGTGCTGCTCAGATGGACGGCGCGATCCTGGTAGTTGCTGCGACTGACGGCCCGATGCCGCAGACTCGTGAGCACATCCTGCTGGGTCGTCAGGTAGGCGTTCCGTACATCATCGTGTTCCTGAACAAATGCGACATGGTTGATGACGAAGAGCTGCTGGAACTGGTTGAAATGGAAGTTCGTGAACTTCTGTCTCAGTACGATTTCCCGGGCGACGACACTCCGATCGTTCGTGGTTCTGCTCTGAAAGCGCTGGAAGGCGACGCAGAGTGGGAAGCGAAAATCCTGGAACTGGCTGGCTTCCTGGATTCTTACATTCCGGAACCAGAGCGTGCGATTGACAAGCCGTTCCTGCTGCCGATCGAAGACGTATTCTCCATCTCCGGTCGTGGTACCGTTGTTACCGGTCGTGTAGAACGCGGTATCATCAAAGTTGGTGAAGAAGTTGAAATCGTTGGTATCAAAGAGACTCAGAAGTCTACCTGTACTGGCGTTGAAATGTTCCGCAAACTGCTGGACGAAGGCCGTGCTGGTGAGAACGTAGGTGTTCTGCTGCGTGGTATCAAACGTGAAGAAATCGAACGTGGTCAGGTACTGGCTAAGCCGGGCACCATCAAGCCGCACACCAAGTTCGAATCTGAAGTGTACATTCTGTCCAAAGATGAAGGCGGTCGTCATACTCCGTTCTTCAAAGGCTACCGTCCGCAGTTCTACTTCCGTACTACTGACGTGACTGGTACCATCGAACTGCCGGAAGGCGTAGAGATGGTAATGCCGGGCGACAACATCAAAATGGTTGTTACCCTGATCCACCCGATCGCGATGGACGACGGTCTGCGTTTCGCAATCCGTGAAGGCGGCCGTACCGTTGGCGCGGGCGTTGT
>NZ_PTRU01000009.1:0-198779 GCF_002965245.1 Escherichia sp. MOD1-EC6021
GCACCGGTGATCATGTTTTTAACATAGTCGGCGTGCCCCGGGCAGTCTACGTGTGCGTAGTGACGGGTCGGGGTGTCATATTCAACGTGAGAAGTGTTGATGGTGATACCACGAGCTTTTTCTTCCGGCGCGTTATCGATCTGGTCGAATGCACGAGCAGCACCGCCGTAGGTTTTAGCCAGTACGGTGGTGATTGCAGCGGTCAGAGTAGTTTTACCGTGGTCAACGTGGCCGATAGTACCAACGTTAACGTGCGGTTTTGTACGTTCAAATTTTTCTTTAGACACGGCTATATTCCTTACTATAGTGCTCTCCCCTTCAGGAGAGAGCACGGGACTTTGGTATTAACCCTTAGGCTTATTTACCACGGGCTTCAATTACGGCCTGAGCAACGTTACTCGGCGCTTCATCATACTTCAGGAATTCCATGGTGTATGATGCACGACCTTTGGTCAGAGAACGCAGCTGAGTTGCATATCCGAACATTTCAGACAGCGGTACTTCAGCGTGGATCTTAACGCCAGTAACTTCAGATTCCTGACCTTTGAGCATACCACGACGACGGCTCAAGTCACCGATAACGTCACCGGTGTTCTCTTCCGGAGTTTCTACTTCAACCTTCATGATCGGCTCAAGCAGAACTGGTTTCGCTTTCTTAAAGCCTTCTTTAAAGGCGATAGAAGCAGCCAGTTTAAACGCCAGTTCAGAGGAGTCAACGTCATGGTAAGAACCGAAGTGCAGACGAATACCCATGTCTACTACCGGGTAGCCTGCCAGCGGACCTGCTTTCAGCTGTTCCTGGATACCTTTATCAACGGCCGGGATGTATTCGCCAGGGATTACACCACCTTTAATGTCGTTGATGAACTCGTAGCCTTTCGGGTTTGAACCCGGCTCCAGCGGGTACATGTCGATAACAACATGACCATACTGACCACGACCACCAGACTGTTTCGCGTGTTTACCTTCAACATCGGTAACTTTCTGGCGGATAGTTTCACGGTAAGCAACCTGCGGTTTACCTACGTTCGCTTCAACGTTGAATTCACGCTTCATACGGTCAACGATGATGTCGAGGTGCAGTTCGCCCATACCCGCGATGATGGTCTGGTTAGATTCTTCGTCAGTCCATACACGGAAAGACGGGTCTTCTTTAGCCAGACGGCCCAGAGCCAGACCCATTTTTTCCTGGTCAGCTTTGGTTTTCGGTTCAACTGCGATGGAGATTACCGGCTCAGGGAATTCCATACGTTCCAGAATGATCGGCGCATCCGGGTCACACAGAGTGTCACCAGTGGTTACGTCTTTCAGACCGATAGCAGCAGCGATGTCGCCCGCGCGAACTTCTTTGATCTCTTCACGTTTGTTAGCGTGCATCTGAACGATACGACCGAAACGCTCACGTGCAGCTTTCACGGAGTTCAGTACGGTATCACCAGAGTTAACCACACCGGAGTAAACACGGAAGAAGGTCAGGTTACCAACAAACGGGTCGGTAGCGATTTTGAACGCCAGAGCAGAGAACGGCTCGTCATCACTTGCGTGACGTTCAGCCGGAGTATCTTTACCGTCGTCCAGGATACCGTTGATCGCAGGTACGTCAACCGGGGATGGCAGGTAATCAATTACCGCATCCAGCATCGCCTGAACACCTTTGTTCTTGAACGCAGAACCACAGGTTACCAGGATGATTTCGTTGTTCAGAACGCGCTGACGCAGAGCACCTTTAATCTCTTCTTCAGTCAGTTCTTCACCACCCAGGTATTTTTCCATCAGCTCTTCAGAAGCTTCAGCTGCGGATTCGATCAGGTTCTGGTGCCATTCGTTAGCCAGTTCAACCATGTCTGCCGGGATATCTTCGTATTCGAAGGTTACGCCCTGGTCAGCGTCGTTCCAGTTGATAGCTTTCATTTTCACCAGGTCAACAACACCGGTGAAATGTTCTTCAGCACCAATCGCCAGCTGCAGCGGAACCGGGTTCGCGCCCAGACGGGTTTTGATCTGGTTAACAACTTTCAGGAAGTTCGCACCCATGCGGTCCATTTTGTTAACGAACGCAATGCGCGGAACTTTATATTTGTTTGCCTGACGCCATACGGTTTCAGACTGCGGCTGAACACCACCAACTGCGCAGTAAACCATTACCGCACCATCGAGAACACGCATGGAACGTTCTACTTCGATTGTGAAGTCAACGTGCCCCGGGGTGTCGATGATGTTGATGCGATGCGGCTCATACTGCTTAGCCATACCAGACCAGAATGCAGTAGTCGCAGCGGAAGTGATGGTAATACCACGTTCCTGCTCCTGCTCCATCCAGTCCATGGTTGCAGCGCCGTCATGAACTTCACCGATTTTATGGTTTACACCGGTGTAGAACAGAATACGTTCGGTAGTAGTGGTTTTACCGGCGTCGATGTGCGCACTGATACCGATGTTACGGTAGCGTGCGATGGGTGTTGTACGAGCCATTTGTTTCCTCGTTTATCTTTTAGGCGTTCAATTTAAGTAGCCCAAAGCGGGCTGCTTACTGGAAGCGCCCGCCTGGTGACTAAAACTCCGAAGGGATTACCAACGGTAGTGTGCGAACGCCTTGTTGGCTTCGGCCATACGGTGAACGTCTTCACGTTTCTTAACTGCAGTACCTTTGTTTTCTGCAGCATCAGAAAGTTCGTTCGCCAGGCGCAGAGCCATGGATTTATCACCGCGTTTACGAGCAGCTTCAACGATCCAACGCATTGCCAGAGCATTACGACGAACCGGACGGACTTCAACTGGTACCTGATAAGTAGAACCACCAACGCGGCGAGACTTAACTTCTACAGTCGGGCGCACGTTTTCGAGAGCTACTTCGAATGCTTCCAGTTCAGATTTACCAGAACGCTGAGCCAGGGTCTCCAGCGCGCTGTATACGATAGATTCGGCAGTAGATTTTTTACCATCTACCATCAGGATATTTACAAATTTAGCCAGCAGTTCTGATCCGAACTTCGGATCCGGCAGAATTTTACGCTGACCAATGACGCGACGACGTGGCATGGAAATACTCCGTTGTTAATTCAGGATTGTCCAAAACTCTACGAGTTTAGTTTGACATTTAAGTTAAAACGTTTGGCCTTACTTAACGGAGAACCATTAAGCCTTAGGACGCTTCACGCCATACTTGGAACGAGCCTGCTTACGGTCTTTAACGCCGGAGCAGTCAAGCGCACCACGTACGGTGTGGTAACGAACACCCGGGAGGTCTTTAACACGACCACCACGGATCAGGATCACGGAGTGCTCCTGCAGGTTGTGACCTTCACCACCGATGTAGGAAGTCACTTCGAAACCGTTAGTCAGACGAACACGGCATACTTTACGCAGCGCGGAGTTCGGTTTTTTAGGAGTGGTAGTATATACACGAGTACATACGCCACGTTTTTGCGGGCATGCTTCCAGCGCAGGCACGTTGCTTTTCGCAACTTTGCGAGCACGTGGTTTGCGTACCAGCTGGTTAACTGTTGCCATTAAATAGCTCCTGGTTTTAGCTTTTGCTTCGTAAACACGTAATAAAACGTCCTCACACAATATGAGGACGCCGAATTTTAGGGCGATGCCGAAAAGGTGTCAAGAAATATACAACGATCCCGCCATCACCAGGCCATCTGGCTGGAGTGCTTAACCGTAAGTCTGACGAAATCAGTATAGTCAATGGGAATGATGTCGTTCGAAATTTGACCAGTCAAACCGCGGGCAATAAGGTCTTCGTTCAGGGCATAGACCTTAATGGGGGCATTACGCAGACTTTCAAGGTAGCGGTTACCGTCAACTGCGGCAGTTACACCATCTTGCAATAATAGCAGTTCGTCGCCTTCACTGAGTAGACGCAACAGCGCAGCAAAATCCGTCAGCCAGGGTGAACGATGTAATGTGTGCAGCATAAACGCCTCAAAACCTCAAAATAACATCGTAGTTGGCGAGTTCGCGGCGTAAGGCATCTGCTTCGAGCGGCGTGGCTTCGACAACAAAGGGGGTCTGCGGATCTAACCCGCGTTCGCGCAGTGAAGCCGCACAAACCCAGCACTGTTCAATGTCGTACAGACCCAACAATTTAAAAGTGGCAATGTAATCACGCGCCAGCACTGCATCGGGCTTTTGTCCTGGCAACAGCTGAAAAACGCCATCAGCAATAAAGAAGACAGCCAGATCGTCAGTTAATGCGGAAGTTGCCAGTAAAGCATCTAAACCTTCCCGGCCTGCAGCGGTACCATGAGGCGCAGTAGAAAAAACAAACGCAATTCGTTTCATCAGAACTGTACCACTCTGTCACAGGTCAGCGAGGCTTCCGCCAGCGCGCCAAGTCCACTTAAGGTAAATCCCGGCTGAAGGTTTGACGAGGCCAATCGCAGCCTTCCTGCTTCAGTTTCATCGACGATACCGCGGCGTAACGCTGCCGCTACGCAGATATTCAGCGCCACACCATGTTGCGCATTCAGTTGTTGCCAGCCGCGCACAAGGTCAAATTCGTCGCTTGCCGGTGAGGTCAATTGGTTAGCGTTATAGACCCCTTCCCGATAGAAAAAGACGCTGCTTAGTTCATGGCCTTCTGCTATCAGCGCCTGCGCAAACTGAAAAGCACTACTCGCCTGTTGCGTACCGTATGCTGGTCCGGTCACCACGATGGCAAAACGCATTACTTATCTTGCCCCTGGAAATCACCGCTCTTGAACTGGCGGATGTAGAGATAGACAGTGTGTTTGGAGATGTTCAGGCGGTCAGCAACCTGGTTGATCGCATCTTTAATATCGAAGATCCCTTTCTCGTAGAGATTTAGCACGATCTGACGATTTTTGGCGTTATTAGAAACATTGCGATCGGCATTCACTTCTTCGATGGTGAACTCCAGCGTTTGGGTAACCAGATCTTCAACAGAAGAGGCAAAGTTGACGCTTGAACCGACATCCGGGGTTTCTGGCGGCACAAAAGTGCTCATAATCTGCGAGAAGGGAACATCAAGATTCATATTGATGCACAGCAGACCAATTACACGCTGTTCGCGGTTACGAATCGCGATAGTCAGGGACTTCATTAATACGCCGCTTTTGGCGCGAGTAAAGTAGCATTTAGAAACGCTGCTATCCGCTCCCGTCATATCGTGCAGCATACGTAGCGCCAGGTCGGTAATTGGCGAACCAATCTTCCGGCCTGTATGTTCACCGTTAGCAATGCGAATGGCTGAACATTTTAGATCCTGCAAAGAGTGCAAAACGATTTCACAGTGGGAGCCAATAAGCATCGCTAACCCGTCCACCACCGCTTCGTAGGATTTCAGAATATCAAAATCGGTCTGGTCGAAAGGACGTTGATCCAGTAAATCCAACTCACTGGTTTCGTTGGTTAAAAGCGACCTGGACATGAAAAAAAACACTCCTTTTCAGGAGCCTGTCGTTAACTTTTCAGGGCAGGCTCATTAATGATGCGGGTAACTAAATTAATACAGCGGAGGTTCCGCTTTCCAGCACTAATTATATCCGGCCTGTAATAAAAAAACCGCCGCCTGGTCAGGCGGCGGTTCTTAATGCTTATTTTTTAGCAGAATCTGCGGCTTTCGCATCAGCTTCCGGCTTTGCATCAGCCTTCGGCGCTGGTTTCACATCCAGCAGCTCTACGTCAAACACCAGGGTAGAATTCGGTGGGATCCCCGGAACACCCGCTTTGCCGTAAGCCAGTTCTGGTGGAATAACCAGTTTGATCTTACCGCCTTTCTTGATGTTCTTCAGACCTTCTGTCCAACCCGGAATAACACCGTCCAGACGGAAAGAGAGCGGTTCACCACGGGTGTAAGAGTTGTCGAACTCTTTACCGTCGATCAGCGTACCCTTGTAGTTCACGACAACAGTATCGCTGTCTTTCGGTGCTTCGCCTTTACCGGCTTCTACTACCTGATAAACCAGACCAGTTGAAGAGGTTTTCACACCTTTCTCTTTGGCAAATTTCTCGCGGTACTCTTTACCTTTCGCTTCGTTATCTGCCGCGTCTTTTTCCATCTTCGCCTGAGCAGAAGACTTCACGCGAGCTTCGAATGCTTGCAGTGTCTGTTCGATCTCTTGGTCGGAGAGTTTGCTCTTATCAGCAAATGCATCCTGAACACCCGCAATCAGCTGATCTTTATCCAGTTTGATGCCAAGTTTTTCTTGTTCTTTAAGAGAGTTTTCCATGTAACGACCCAGCGAAGCACCCAGTGCATAAGCTGATTTCTGATCGTCATTTTTGAACGCTGCTTTGCTGTCAGCAGTTGTAGCAGGTTTTGCAGCTTCAGCAGCAAAAGTGATCGGTGCATGCAGGGCAACGGCCATTGTGGTCGCCAGCAGCGTTACTTTAAACAGTGATTTCATCCATATCTCCAGGATCGGGGCATCTCACCCCAGGGTTAACTATTATCAGAAGGGTACTATAAAGCGTTGTCGAACAAATCTACATACAGACACGCCCTATTATCATCTATTTTCAGACTCTTTTTGTTTAAATTAGTTTCGATGACCGCGAAATGAGTGCTGTCTCGGGCAGCAAAGTTAAGTAGAATCCGCGGCGACCATTCGACAAAAGAGGTGAATCATGCAGGATTTATCATTGGAAGCACGCCTGGCAGAGCTGGAGAGCCGACTGGCTTTTCAGGAAATCACCATTGAAGAACTGAACGTCACGGTGACCGCTCATGAAATGGAGATGGCGAAACTGCGCGATCATCTGCGTCTGCTGACCGAGAAGCTAAAAGCCAGCCAGCCGTCGAACATCGCGTCGCAGGCTGAAGAAACGCCACCGCCACATTATTGAGGCGTAAAAAAAGCGGGGATTCCCCGCTTTTTTGTCACTTTTTCGGTATTAGTGGCAACCGCAACCGCCGTTACCTTTACCGCCGCAGCAGCCTTCGCCACCGTGCTCATGACCGTGATCGTGGCCATGACCACCGCAGCAACCGTCGTGGTCGTGATCGTGGTGATGATCGTGCGCACCGTGAACGTGGCCATGAGCCAGTTCTTCTTCGGTCGCTTCGCGAATCGCCACAACTTCAACGTTGAATTTCAGGTTCTGACCGGCCAGCATGTGGTTACCATCAACCACGACGTGATCGTCTTCAACCGCAGTGATTTCAACCGGTACCGGACCCTGGTCGGTTTCAGCCAGGAAACGCATACCTACCTGCAGTTCATCAACGCCCATAAATACATCTTTAGGAACGCGCTGCACCAGGTTTTCGTCGTATTGACCATAAGCGTCGTTCGCGCCAACAGCGACATCAAATTTGTCGCCAACTTCGTGACCTTCCAGCGCCGTTTCCAGGCCAGAGATCAGGGAACCGTGACCATGCAGGTAGTCCAGCGGCGCACTCACCGGAGACTCATCAACCAACACACCGTCTTCTGTACGTACCTGATAGGCCAGGCTGACCACCAGGTCTTTTGCTACTTTCATGATATCTCCTGAGCATGGGAAGAATAGTGGCGCAGATTGTAGCGGAATTCTGCAGCCGTGTACTCACTAGCTTAAAAAATCTCGGCGCATATCGCTAGTCCGGATGAAAAATCCCGATCACTTGCTCATCTTTGCGAACGTGATCGCGGGCTTCTTTGTCTGCTTCTCGCATTTGATGTCCGCACTTAACACATTCAACAATATCAATATTATTTTCGCGCCACATCGCCATTGAATCCTGCGCCTGACAGGCCGGGCATTTTGCGCCCGCAATAAAACGTTTTCGGATTGCCATCGTTATCCTCTACTCAAATTCATCCCAGCCATCCAGCTGGCGTCGTTCTTGTTGCATTTCACGCTGGAAGATCTCTTCCAGTTCGCGTCGGGCTTCCCTGGCGCGAGAAATTTGTACGGTATCGGCATGCATCGGTATGAGCTCCCGCAACATTCGCATATCCAGGCGACGAAAATGCAATTGTGCCCGCTGTGCCTGATGCGGATGCATGCCAAGCGTGACCAGCGTTTTGCGCCCCAGCTCTAACGCACTGGAGAATGTCTCACGAGAAAACTGCGTCACCCCTGCCTGTAATAATTCATGCGCTTCCACACGTCCGCGCGCTCGCGCAAGAATATGCAAATGCGGGAAGTGTTGCTGGCAAATCTCCACCAGCTTCATGGTGTCTTCCGGTTCGTTACAGGTAATGACGATTGACTCTGCGGCCTCTGCACCCGCAGAACGTAAAAGATCTACCTGCGTGGCGTCGCCGTAATAAACTTTGTAGCCATATTTGCGCATCAGGTTAACAGCACTGATATCCCGCTCCAGCACAGTAATGCGCATTTTATTTGCCATCAGCAAACGACCAATCACCTGACCAAAACGTCCGAAGCCCACGACAATCACCTGCGGTTTATCATCGTTGACCCACGGTTTTTCGTCTTCTTCTTCCGGTCCGTTAAACTGACGGGACAGCCATTTATCCACCAACTTCATCAGCAGCGGTGTGGTCATCATGGAAAGCGTGACCGTCACCAGCAACAGCGCCATCTGGTCGCCCTGGAATAAGCGTTGTGAAGAAGCGGTAGAAAAGAGGACAAAGGCAAACTCACCGCCCTGACTCAACACGCCAGCAAACTGCATCCGCTCTGAGCTACGCACGCCATACAGCCGCGCCAGCAAATACAGCACGAGAATTTTCACCGCCACCAGCACAATCACGCTTATCACTACCCACAACAGATGGGTATAAAGCACTCCGAGGTTGAGCGACATGCCGACAGAGATAAAAAACAGTCCGAGCAGCAAGCCTTTGAACGGATCGATAGCCGTTTCCAGCTCATGGCGATATTCACTTTCCGCCAGCAGCACGCCCGCAATAAACGTACCGAGCGCCATCGACAACCCCAGCGCATCCATAAACAATGCGGAACCCAACACCAGCAGCAGTGTCGCGGCGGTGAACACTTCCCTCACACCAGAAGCAGCAATAAAACGGAATACCGGACGCAGTAAATAGCGCCCCCCAATCAGCATGCCGACAAACGCCAGCACCTTCATGCCGATCTTCATCCAGTCGAAATGTTCGTCTGCCGAACCCGCCAGCAGCGGTACTAACGCCAGCGCGGGGATCACCGCCAGATCCTGAAACAGCAAAACCGAAAAACCTAGCTGTCCAGATTCGCTGCGATTCATCCCTTTCTCACGCATCAGTTGCAACGCCATTGCAGTGGAAGACATCGCAAGGCCAATGCCACCGACCACCGCCGCCTGCCAGGCGAAATCCGTCAGCATCAATAATCCCGCCAGCAACGCCGCGCTTAACAGCACCTGTGCCGCGCCTACGCCAAAAATCGAACGGCGCAGTTGCCAAAGCTTGGAGGGATTCAACTCAAGGCCGATGATAAACATCAGGAATACCACGCCGAGTTCCGAAAAGTGGAGGATCTCATCGACGTCGCTAATAAACCCCAGCCCCCACGGGCCAATTGCAATCCCTGCCAGCAAATATCCCAACACTGCACCAATACCCAGCCGCGATGCCAGCGGCACCGCAGCCACCGCCGCGAAGAGAAACAGCACTCCCGCGAGTAAAAAATCGGAACCTTCCATCAGCGGCCTCCTGGAGACAGCGGATTTGCCAGCCAGTCACCGTAGGCTCTGGCGTGACCCGCCAGCTCCTGTGCGCTTTGCCGTCTCGCCCAGTAAATAATGATGGGACTTAGCCAATGCATCCGGCACATGCCCGCCGCCAGCTCAAAGGGGCGCAGAACATCGCTCATCGGGTAGCGATTCAATGCGTCATAACGGTAAGCACTTTCCGGCTCGCCGGTGGTAATCACGCTACGCCAGTACTTTCCCGCCAGTTGGTTTCCTCCCGGCCCGCTGGCAAAACCACGGCTTAATACCCGGTCCAGCCACTCTTTC
Source organism: Escherichia sp. MOD1-EC6021 (assembly GCF_002965245.1). Classification (NCBI taxonomy): domain Bacteria; kingdom Pseudomonadati; phylum Pseudomonadota; class Gammaproteobacteria; order Enterobacterales; family Enterobacteriaceae; genus Escherichia; species Escherichia sp. MOD1-EC6021. The sequence continues at coordinate 9,881 of NZ_PTRU01000009.1, forward strand.
AGTAGTGCCGGGCAGCTATAGGTATAAAGAGGGTGCTGAAAGACAATCACCTCGTGCTCGCGCAGTAATGCCTGCTCACGGGGGATATCAATAAAAAAATCGGGGTAGTGCGCGTAAAGGTCGTGCACGGTAACATTGCTGAGCTGCGTGGCCGGTTTAAGCAGTACCCGGTTTGCCACCGAGTCCTGAGATTCCGGATGGGCATACAGCAGCAAAACTTTCGCTGGCTGAGACATCATCCCCCTCCCGGTATGGTTTTTGTGTATAGTCGCTGTTTTGGGCTACCATTGCGCCCGGTGCGGCAGCTCGCCCATACATTACATTATCATAATGATAAGTTAACATAGTCTGAACATACGGCGCCTTATGATTGTTTTCTCCTCGTTACAAATTCGTCGCGGCGTGCGCGTCCTGCTGGATAATGCCACCGCCACCATCAACCCCGGGCAGAAAGTCGGCCTGGTGGGTAAAAACGGCTGTGGTAAATCTACCCTGCTGGCATTGCTGAAAAATGAAATCAGCGCCGACGGCGGCAGCTACACCTTTCCAGGAAGCTGGCAACTGGCGTGGGTGAATCAGGAAACACCAGCGCTACCGCAAGCGGCGCTGGAATATGTCATTGACGGCGACCGTGAATATCGTCAACTGGAAGCGCAGCTACACGACGCCAACGAACGTAACGACGGGCACGCCATTGCGACCATTCATGGCAAGCTGGATGCTATTGACGCATGGAGCATTCGCTCCCGCGCCGCCAGCCTGCTGCACGGCCTCGGTTTCAGCAATGAACAACTGGAGCGCCCGGTAAGTGATTTCTCCGGTGGCTGGCGTATGCGTCTTAACCTCGCCCAGGCGCTGATTTGCCGTTCAGACTTGCTGCTGCTCGACGAACCAACTAACCACCTCGATCTCGATGCTGTTATCTGGCTGGAAAAATGGCTGAAGAGCTATCAGGGCACGCTGATCCTGATCTCCCACGACCGCGACTTCCTCGATCCGATCGTTGATAAAATTATTCATATCGAACAACAAAACATGTTCGAGTACACCGGCAACTACAGCTCGTTTGAAGTGCAGCGTGCTACCCGTCTGGCACAGCAACAGGCGATGTATGAAAGCCAGCAAGAGCGCGTGGCACATCTGCAAAGTTATATCGACCGTTTCCGTGCCAAAGCCACCAAAGCGAAGCAGGCCCAGAGCCGTATTAAGATGCTCGAGCGTATGGAGTTGATTGCCCCAGCGCACGTCGACAACCCGTTCCGTTTTAGCTTCCGCGCGCCGGAAAGCCTGCCTAATCCGTTGTTGAAAATGGAAAAGGTCAGCGCAGGTTATGGCGATCGCATTATTCTCGACTCGATTAAACTGAATCTGGTGCCGGGTTCGCGCATTGGTCTGTTAGGCCGCAATGGCGCGGGTAAATCGACATTAATCAAACTGTTAGCCGGAGAGCTTGCGCCAGTCAGCGGTGAAATTGGCCTGGCGAAAGGGATCAAACTCGGTTACTTCGCCCAGCATCAACTGGAATATCTACGCGCCGACGAATCGCCTATTCAACATCTGGCACGTTTAGCACCGCAGGAACTAGAACAAAAACTGCGTGATTACCTCGGCGGCTTTGGTTTCCAGGGCGATAAAGTGACGGAAGAAACGCGCCGTTTCTCCGGTGGGGAAAAAGCCCGCCTGGTGCTGGCATTAATCGTCTGGCAGCGTCCGAATCTACTGCTGCTCGACGAACCGACTAACCACCTTGACCTCGACATGCGCCAGGCACTGACTGAAGCGTTGATCGAGTTTGAAGGCGCATTGGTTGTCGTTTCGCACGACCGCCATTTGTTGCGTTCCACCACTGACGATCTCTATCTGGTTCACGATCGTAAAGTCGAACCGTTCGACGGCGATCTGGAAGATTATCAACAGTGGTTGAGCGACGTTCAAAAGCAGGAAAACCAGACAGACGACGCGCCAAAAGAGAACGCGAACAGCGCCCAGGCACGTAAAGACCAGAAGCGTCGGGAAGCGGAGCTGCGTGCGCAAACCCAGCCACTGCGTAAAGCAATCGCCCGTCTGGAAAAAGAGATGGAGAAGCTGAACGCGCAACTGGCGCAGGCGGAAGAGAAACTCAGCGACAGCGAACTGTACGATCAAAGCCGTAAAGCGGAGTTGACCGCCTGCCTGCAACAGCAAGCCAGCGCCAAATCCGGCCTGGAAGAGTGCGAAATGGCGTGGCTGGAAGCCCAGGAGCAGCTTGAGCAGATGCTGCTGGAAGGCCAAAGCAACTGATGGCGCAGATAACGACGACCGATGCCAATGAATTCAGCAACAGTGCTGAATTCACCCCTATGCGCGGCTTTAGCAATTGTCATCTGCAAACCATGCTGCCGCGTCTGTTTCGTCGCAAGGTGAAATTCACCCCGCACTGGCAGCGACTGGAGTTGCCCGACGGCGATTTTGTCGATCTCGCATGGAGTGAAGACCCTGCCCAGGCGAACCATAAACCGCGTTTAGTGGTGTTTCACGGGCTGGAGGGCAGCCTCAATAGCCCTTACGCCCACGGTCTGGTCGAGGCGGCGCAAAAACGCGGCTGGCTGGGCGTGGTGATGCATTTTCGCGGATGCAGCGGTGAACCAAACCGTATGCACCGCATTTACCATTCGGGCGAAACCGAAGACGCCAGCTGGTTTTTACGCTGGCTGCAGCGCGAATTTGGACATGCGCCAACGGCTGCCGTCGGCTATTCGCTCGGCGGTAATATGCTCGCCTGTTTGCTGGCAAAAGAAGGTAATAACCTCCCGATTGATGCAGCGGTAATTGTCTCCGCGCCATTTATGCTGGAAGCCTGTAGTTATCATATGGAAAAGGGCTTTTCCCGCGTTTATCAGCGTTACTTGCTGAACCTGTTAAAAGCCAATGCTGCGCGCAAACTGGCAGCCTATCCCGGTACGCTGCCGATTAATCTCGCACAGTTAAAATCGGTACGTCGCATCCGTGATTTTGACGATCTGATCACCGCCAGAATTCATGGCTACGCTGACGCTATCGACTATTATCGTCAGTGTAGCGCCATGCCGATGCTGAACCAGATCGCCAAACCGACACTGATTATTCACGCCAAAGACGATCCGTTTATGGATCATCAGGTGATCCCGAAACCGGAAAATCTCCCCCCGCAGGTGGAGTATCAACTGACTGAACATGGTGGTCATGTTGGCTTTCTTGGCGGTACATTACTTCATCCGCAAATGTGGCTGGAGTCACGCATTCCTGACTGGTTAACAACGTATCTGGAGGCGAAATCATGTTGATTCCGTGGCAAGAACTCTCCCCCGAAACGCTGGAAAATTTAATTGAAAGTTTTGTGTTACGCGAAGGCACCGATTATGGTGAACATGAGCGTACACTTGAACAGAAAGTCGCCGACGTCAAACGCCAGCTACAGTGCGGAGAAGCGGTGCTGGTATGGTCGGAGCTGCACGAAACGGTCAATATCATGCCGCGCAGTCAGTTTCGCGAATAACCTGCAGCCGTCGGCGGACGAGATAATAATGATAGCTAAGTCATGGAGTTACTATGTCTGCCAAACATCCGGTCATTGCGGTAACAGGATCCAGCGGCGCGGGGACCACCACCACCAGTCTCGCGTTTCGTAAAATATTCGCGCAGTTAAATCTGCATGCAGCTGAGGTGGAAGGCGACAGTTTTCACCGTTACACGCGCCCGGAAATGGACATGGCGATCCGCAAGGCGCGTGATGCCGGGCGGCATATCAGCTACTTTGGCCCCGAAGCGAACGACTTCGGCCTGCTGGAACAAACCTTCATTGAATACGGTCAGAGCGGCAAAGGAAAATCACGCAAATATCTGCATACGTACGACGAAGCGGTACCGTGGAATCAGGTGCCGGGAACATTCACCCCATGGCAACCTTTACCGGAACCCACTGATGTACTGTTTTATGAAGGGCTACACGGCGGCGTGGTCACACCACATCATAACGTTGCGCAACATGTGGATTTACTGGTTGGCGTGGTGCCTATCGTTAACCTGGAGTGGATTCAAAAACTGATCCGCGACACCAGCGAGCGCGGGCACTCACGAGAAGCAGTGATGGACTCAGTAGTGCGCTCAATGGAAGACTATATCAACTACATCACACCGCAGTTTTCCCGCACCCATCTTAACTTCCAGCGCGTCCCCACCGTTGACACCTCAAACCCGTTCGCGGCAAAAGCTATCCCGTCGCTGGATGAAAGCTTTGTGGTGATCCATTTTCGTAATCTGGAAGGGATCGATTTCCCCTGGCTGCTTGCGATGTTGCAGGGCTCATTCATTTCCCACATCAATACATTAGTGGTGCCGGGCGGTAAAATGGGTCTGGCAATGGAGTTAATTATGCTGCCACTGGTGCAACGATTGATGGAAGGAAAGAAAATCGAGTAACTCTGCTAATATGCCGGATAAACAATTATCCGGCATCGTACTCCTGACATCAAATCACGCGGCAACCACTTCATACGAGTGAGTAATATTCACCGCTTTTTCCAGCATCAACGCCACTGAACAATATTTCTCGGCAGAGAGATCTACCGCACGCGAAACCGCTGCGTCTTTCAGGTCGCGACCGGTGACGATAAAATGCAGATTAATGTGCGTAAACAGGCGTGGTGCCTCTTCGCGGCGTTCAGAGGTCAATTTTACTTCACAATCGACCACATCCTGACGCCCCTTTTGCAGGATAGAAACCACATCGATGGCGCTACAGCCCCCCGCCGCCATCAACACCATTTCCATCGGACTTGGCGCTTTATCGCCTGAGTTGCCATCCATTAAAATCTGGTGACCAGAGGCGGATTCGCCCAGAAAAGTTAACCCTTCGACCCACTTCACTCGCGCTTGCATTTTTGCTACTCCACTGCGTCAATTTTCCTGACAGAGTACGCGTACTAACCAAATCGCGCAACGGAAGGCGACCTGGGTCATGCTGAAGCGAGACACCAGGAGACACAAAGCGAAAGCTATGCTAAAACAGTCAGGATGCTACAGTAATACATTGATGTACTGCATGTATGCAAAGGACGTCACATTACCGTGCAGTACAGTTGATAGCCCCTTCCCAGGTAGCGGGAAGCACAATTTCGGCAATCCAGAGACAGCGGCGTTTTCTGGCTCTGGAGAAAGCTTATAACAGAGGATAACCGCGCATGGTGCTTGGCAAACCGCAAACAGACCCGACTCTCGAATGGTTCTTGTCTCATTGCCACATTCATAAGTACCCATCCAAGAGCACGCTTATTCACCAGGGTGAAAAAGCGGAAACGCTGTACTACATCGTTAAAGGCTCTGTGGCAGTGCTGATCAAAGATGAAGAGGGTAAAGAAATGATCCTCTCCTATCTGAATCAGGGTGATTTTATTGGCGAACTGGGCCTGTTTGAAGAAGGCCAGGAACGTAGCGCATGGGTACGTGCGAAAACCGCCTGTGAAGTGGCTGAAATTTCATACAAAAAATTTCGCCAATTGATTCAGGTAAACCCGGACATTCTGATGCGTCTTTCTGCACAGATGGCGCGTCGTTTGCAAGTCACTTCAGAGAAAGTGGGCAACCTGGCGTTCCTCGACGTGACGGGCCGCATTGCACAGACTCTGCTGAACCTGGCAAAACAACCGGATGCCATGACTCACCCGGACGGTATGCAAATCAAAATTACCCGTCAGGAAATCGGTCAGATTGTCGGCTGTTCTCGTGAAACCGTGGGGCGCATTCTGAAGATGCTGGAAGATCAGAACCTGATCTCCGCACACGGTAAAACCATCGTCGTTTACGGCACTCGTTAATCCCGTCGGAGTGGCGCGTTACTGAGTAGCGCGCCATTTTGTTTCCCCCGATGTGGCGCAGACTGATTTATCACCCCGATATCAACTATGCACTACGACAAACGCTGGTGCTATGTTTGCCCGTGGCCGTTGGGTTAATGCTTGGCGAATTACGATTCGGTCTGCTCTTCTCCCTCGTTCCAGCCTGTTGCAATATTGCGGGCCTTGATACGCCTCATAAACGTTTTTTCAAACGCTTAATCATTGGTGCGTCACTGTTTGCCACCTGTAGCTTGCTGACACAGCTACTACTGGCAAAAGATGTTCCCCTGCCCTTTTTGCTGACCGGATTAACGCTGGTGCTTGGTGTCACTGCTGAGCTGGGGCCATTGCACGCAAAATTGCTTCCCGCATCGCTGCTCGCCGCCATTTTTACCCTCAGTCTGGCGGGATACATGCCGGTCTGGGAACCGTTGCTCATCTATGCGCTGGGCACTCTCTGGTACGGATTGTTTAACTGGTTTTGGTTCTGGATCTGGCGCGAACAACCGCTACGCGAGTCACTAAGCTTGCTGTACCGTGAACTGGCGGATTATTGCGAAACCAAATACAGCCTGCTTACCCAGCACACCGATCCTGAAAAAGCATTGCCGCCGCTGCTGGTGCGCCAGCAAAAAGCGGTCGATTTAATTACTCAGTGCTATCAGCAAATGCATATGCTTTCCGCGCAAAATAATACTGACTACAAGCGGATGCTGCGTATTTTCCAGGAGGCGCTGGATTTACAGGAACATATTTCGGTCAGCTTGCATCAGCCGGAAGAGGTGCAAAAGCTGGTCGAGCGTAGCCATGCGGAAGAAGTTATCCGCTGGAATGCGCAAACTGTCGCCACTCGCCTGCGCGTGCTGGCTGATGACATTCTTTACCATCGCCTGCCGACGCGCTTTACAATGGAAAAACAAATTGGCGCGCTGGAAAAAATCGCCCGCCAGCATCCGGATAATCCGGTTGGGCAATTCTGCTATTGGCACTTCAGCCGCATCGCTCGTGTACTACGCACCCAAAAACCGCTCTATGCCCGTGATTTACTGGCCGATAAACAGCGGCGAATGCCGTTACTGCCGGCGCTAAAAAGTTATCTGTCACTGAAATCTCCGGCGCTACGCAATGCTGGACGACTGAGTGTGATGTTAAGTGTTGCCAGCCTGATGGGTACCGCGCTGCATCTGCCGAAGTCGTACTGGATCCTGATGACGGTATTGCTGGTGACGCAAAATGGTTACGGCGCGACTCGCCTGCGAATTGTGAATCGTTCTGTGGGAACCGTGGTCGGGTTAATCATTGCGGGCGTTGCCCTGCACTTTAAAATTCCCGAAGGTTATACCCTGACGTTGATGCTGATTACCACCCTCGCCAGCTACCTGATATTGCGCAAAAACTACGGCTGGGCGACGGTCGGTTTTACCATTACCGCAGTATATACCCTGCAACTGTTGTGGCTGAACGGTGAGCAGTACATTCTTCCGCGTCTTATCGACACCATTATTGGTTGTTTGATTGCTTTCGGCGGAACTGTCTGGCTGTGGCCGCAGTGGCAGAGCGGGTTATTGCGTAAAAACGCCCATGACGCTTTAGAAGCCTATCAGGAAGCGATTCGTTTGATTCTGAGCGAGGATCCGCAACCTACGCCACTGGCCTGGCAGCGAATGCGGGTAAATCAAGCGCATAACACTCTGTATAACTCATTGAATCAGGCGATGCAGGAACCGGCGTTCAACAGCCATTATCTGGCAGATATGAAACTGTGGGTAACACACAGCCAATTTATTGTTGAGCATATTAATGCTATGACCACGCTGGCGCGGGAACACCGGGCATTGCCACCTGAACTGGCACAAGAGTATTTACAGTCTTGTGAAATCGCCATTCAGCGTTGTCAGCAGCGACTGGAGTATGACGAACCGGGGAGTTCTGGCGATGCCAATATCATGGATGCGCCGGAGATGCAGCCGCACGAAGGTGCGGCAGGTACGCTGGAGCAGCATTTACAACGGGTTATTGGTCATCTGAACACCATGCACACCATTTCGTCGATGGCATGGCGGCAGCGACCGCATCATGGGATTTGGCTGAGTCGCAAGTTGCGGGATTCGAAGGCGTAATACAGGCTAAACCATCGGATAAGGCGTTCACGCCGCATCCGATATCTTTTGCCTGATGCGACGCTGACGCGTCTTATTTACGCCCCAATCACCTTCGCCACCGCGTGGGCGAAACGATGCATCCCTTCATCGATATCCGCATCTTCCACCACCAGCGACGGCGCAAAACGCATCACATCAGGCCCGGCATTCAGCACCATTACGCCTTCCTCGGCACCCGCATACAGGAAATCACGCGCCCGACCTTTGTACTGTGGTTTCAGCTCTGCGCCAATCAACAGCCCCATACCGCGAATATCGCTAAACACATCGTACTGCTGATCGATCTTCTGCAAATGGTCCACAAAACGCTGGCGTTTCGCGTGAATGCCTTCCAGCACTTCAGGGGTATTGATGATATCAAACGCCGCGCCAGCTACTGCACAGGCCAGTGGATTACCGCCGTAGGTGGAACCGTGAGAACCAGGATGAAACGCAGAAGCAATCTCCGCCGTAGTCAGCATGGCGCTAATCGGGAAGCCGCCGCCTAACGCTTTGGCGGAGGTCAGAATATCCGGCGTCACGCCGAAATGCATGTAAGCAAACAGATCGCCGGTCCGCCCCATCCCGCACTGCACTTCATCAAACACCAATAATGCCTGATGTTGATCGCACAGCTCGCGCAAGCCCTGCAAAAACTCTGGCGTCGCTGCCGTCACGCCGCCCTCGCCCTGAATCGGCTCAACCACCACCGCGCAGGTGTGATCATCCATCACCGCTTTCACTGCGTGGAGATCATTAAAGGGAACGTGGATGATGTCTGCCGGTTTTGGCCCAAAGCCGTCGGAATATTTTGGCTGCCCGCCCACCGAGACGGTAAACAGCGAACGACCATGAAAAGCGTTATGGAAGGCAATAATTTTGGTTTTGAACGGGCTATGACGCACACAGGCGTAATGGCGTGCCAGTTTAAAGGCAGTTTCGTTAGCTTCCGTGCCGGAGTTCATAAACACCACGCGTTCGGCAAACGTTGCCTCAATCAGTTTACGACCAAGACGCAGCGCCGGTTCATTGGTAAAAACGTTACTGATATGCCACAGAGTTTCGCCCTGGGTTTTTAACGCGTTCACCAGCGCAGGATGGCAATGGCCCAACGCCGTAACTGCAATGCCACCCGCGAAATCGACATACTCCTTGCCCTGTTGATCCCAGATTCGGCTGCCCAGACCTTTTACCGGAATAAACTCTGCCGGAGCATAAATCGGCAGGATCACTTCATCGAAAGTCGCGCGTGTAATTGCTGTTTGTTCAGTTGCCATCTCATGATCACCCTGTTACGCATAAACCAATGTGAAATTATAATCACAAAATATGCATAAAAAATCACTAAATGGCAATCAGAAATCAGCGCTCCAGGAAATTAGCCAGCAGTTGATGCCCTTGTTCGCTGAGAATACTTTCTGGATGGAACTGCACGCCTTCCAGATCCCACTGGCGATGACGAATCCCCATAATCTCGCGGGTTTCGCTCCAGGCCGTCACTTCAAAGCACTCCGGTAATGAGTCAGGCTCCACCACCAGCGAATGGTAGCGTGTCACGGTGAGTGGATTTGCCAGCCCCTTAAATACGCCCTCACCGTTATGTGTGATCGGCGAGGTTTTGCCGTGCATCACCTTTGCGGCGCGCACAACTTTGCCACCAAAAGCCTGCGCCATTGCCTGATGACCGAGGCAGACGCCAAGAATCGGCAAACTGCCGGCGTAGTGGCGAATAACGTCAAGGGAGATCCCTGCATCGTCCGGCGTACAGGGTCCAGGTGAGATAACAATTTTCTGCGGTTTGAGTGTGTCGATATCCGCCAACGTTAACGCATCGTTGCGCTTAACCAACACGTCGGCCCCCAGTTCACAAAAGTACTGGTAGAGGTTCCAGGTGAAAGAATCGTAGTTATCAATAAGCAGGATCATGGCGGCTCCGGTACGAAAGAACCGCGCTATTTTACTCAGATTCCCCGGCTTCGCTTACCACTTTGCTAAATATCGTCTGCAGCGCAGTGAGATCCCCCATTGCCCCACTCTGATTTGCCTGATTCCAGGCCTCTTTTTCGATACCCTGCCAGCTCAGTTGATAACCAGCATGAATCGCCAGTTGCTCGAAGAAGATACGCTGTGCCAGACCACTTCCCGCACGGAAGGGATGCAGGACGTTAATTTCACAATAGTAGTGTGCCAGCCGCTCGACGAACTTCGCTTTCTCCAGGCCAACCAGATACCCTTCTTCCTCCAGATCCTGCATCAGGGCATTGCCCTCTTTTTCGATATAAGCAAAGTGGCAGAACGGCGTATCACCCTGATAAATATCAACTTCACGCAGTTGCCCCGCCCAGTCGAAAATATCCTGATACAGCTGGCGATGGATAGTGCGCAAATGCGGTAAACCGCGCACCAGCGGACCAAGCTCAATGGTCGCAGCACGCAGCGCCGTCATTTCGTAAGCGGCCTGTTCCAGCCGCTGTTGCTGGCGGATGTTCAGCCGGTTACGCATGATATCAAGGCCAGGATAAAGATACGGATCGCGCCCTTCGCCGAATTTATCGCTCATAGTGCCTCCTCAGCTCTTCAAGGCGCGCTAAAGCCTCTGCGGCAGTAAGAGTAACTAAAGGCATCTCGACGCCTTCAAGACGGCGACTGGCCTGGAAATTACGATTACGCTGAAGCTCCCAGAGACGGGACTTTTGCTTATCGGTGAGTTTCTTCACTTGATGCCTCCCTGAACGTGTCCATTTGCCACAAGTATAAGCGGCAAATCCGGGTTACGCCGGGAGAGCAGAAGCGCGGGCAAGATTGCCCGCGCGAGAAATCATTACGGCAGGACTTTAGCGGAAAGGATAACTACCGGTTTTGACGGCACATTCTGGTACGGACCAACATCATGAGTCGGCACCTGGGAAATCTTATCGGCAACGTCCATGCCTTTCACCACTTTACCAAATACCGCGTAACCGAAATCACGCTGACCATGGTCAAGGAAGGCGTTATCGGCAACGTTGATAAAGAACTGGCTGGTGGCGCTGTCTTTGTCAGCGGTACGCGCCATCGCGATGGTGCCACGCGTGTTGCGCAGGCCGTTATCGGCTTCATTTTTGATTGGCGGGTTTGGTTTTTTCTGCTGCATCTGCTCGGTGAAACCGCCGCCCTGAATCATAAAGCCAGGAATGACGCGGTGAAAGGTTGTGTTGTTATAAAAACCGCTGTTCACATAATCGACAAAGTTTTGCACAGATACTGGCGCTTTTTGTTTATCCAGCTCCAGTTCGATGTTACCAGCTGAGGTTGTCAACAATACGTGCGGGTCCCCTTTCGCTGCCATTGCTGCGGGAGAAAGAGCAGAAAGAGCGAAAACAGCAGCCATCGCCGCCAGGGTCGATTTGAACATGAGATTTCCTTAACAAACAGAGCAGAAAAAAAGCAAGTGAAGAGATTCTAAATAGCCTTCAAGAACAAGGCCATCCCTTTACCTAATTTTACGTATCTGAAATATATGTAACCTGACGATCACTTTTTATTCCGTGATCAAAATCACCTCTTAAAATGCAATTTAGCAACCGATTGCAATAAAATATTTAAACAGATCACAAAATCACCTAAAATCGCCCGCTCGCGGCATATCCCGCTATGCCATTTTATTTTTGAACGCAGGCCAATCATGACTAACAGCAATCGCATCAAGCTCACATGGATTAGCTTTCTCTCCTACGCACTGACGGGTGCGTTGGTTATTGTCACCGGGATGGTGATGGGAAATATCGCCGATTATTTCAATCTGCCTGTTTCCAGTATGAGTAACACCTTCACCTTCCTCAATGCTGGCATTTTAATCTCTATCTTCCTCAATGCCTGGCTGATGGAAATCGTCCCGTTAAAAACGCAGTTACGTTTTGGCTTTCTCCTGATGATGCTGGCGGTTGCTGGTTTGATGTTTAGCCACAGCCTGGCGCTTTTCTCGGCAGCGATGTTCATTCTCGGGGTGGTCAGCGGTATCACTATGTCGATTGGTACATTCCTGATAACACAAATGTATGAAGGGCGTCAGCGCGGTTCTCGCCTGTTATTTACCGACTCCTTCTTCAGTATGGCAGGGATGATTTTCCCAATGATCGCCGCGTTTCTGCTGGCGCGCAGCATTGAGTGGTACTGGGTTTATGCCTGCATCGGGCTGGTTTACGTCGCTATTTTTATTCTGACCTTCGGCTGTGAGTTTCCGGCACTGGGCAAACATGCGCCAAAAACGGACGCTCCGGTAGCGAAAGAAAAATGGGGCATCGGCGTACTGTTTCTCTCAATTGCAGCGCTGTGCTACATCCTCGGTCAGTTAGGTTTTATCTCCTGGGTGCCGGAGTATGCCAAAGGCCTGGGCATGAGCCTGAACGACGCTGGCACGCTGGTGAGTAACTTCTGGATGTCATATATGGTCGGCATGTGGGCGTTCAGCTTTATTCTTCGCTTCTTTGATTTGCAACGTATCCTGACCGTACTGGCTGGTCTGGCTGCGATTCTGATGTACGTCTTTAACACCGGAACACCGGCACATATGGCGTGGTCAATTCTCGCCCTGGGCTTCTTCTCCAGCGCGATCTATACCACCATCATCACCCTGGGTTCACAGCAAACCAAAGTACCGTCACCAAAACTGGTTAACTTTGTCCTGACCTGCGGGACCATCGGTACCATGCTGACCTTTGTCGTTACCGGCCCGATTGTTGAACATAGCGGTCCAAAGGCGGCGCTGCTGACGGCAAACGGTCTGTACGCTGTCGTCTTTGTGATGTGCTTCCTGTTAGGTTTCGTCAGCCGTCACCGTCAGCATAACACCCTGACCTCTCATTAATTGCTCATGCCGGGCGGCGCTATCGTCGTCCGGCCTTTTCCTCACTTACCCCGCTACGTACGTCTATTTCTATAAACCCTTTCATTTTGTCTATTTTTTGCACACGAATGAAATATCAGACAATTCCGTGACTTAAGAAAATTTATACAAATCAGCAATATACCTCTTAAGGAGTATATAAAGGTGAATTTGATTTACATCAATAAGCGGGGTTGCTGAATCGTTAAGGTAGGCGGTAATAGAAAAGAAATCGAGGCAAAAATGAGCAAAGTCAGACTCGCAATTATCGGTAACGGTATGGTCGGCCATCGCTTTATCGAAGATCTTCTTGATAAATCTGATGCGGCCAACTTTGATATTACCGTTTTCTGTGAAGAACCGCGCATCGCTTATGACCGCGTACACCTCTCGTCTTACTTCTCTCACCACACCGCCGAAGAGCTGTCGCTGGTGCGCGAAGGCTTTTACGAAAAACACGGTATTAAAGTTCTGGTCGGCGAACGCGCTATCACCATCAACCGTCAGGAGAAGGTGATTCACTCCAGCGCCGGACGTACCGTTTTTTATGACAAGCTGATCATGGCGACCGGTTCCTATCCGTGGATCCCGCCAATCAAAGGTTCTGATACTCAGGACTGCTTTGTCTATCGCACCATTGAAGACCTCAACGCCATTGAATCCTGCGCCCGTCGCAGTAAGCGCGGTGCCGTTGTTGGCGGCGGCCTGTTAGGTCTGGAAGCCGCTGGCGCGCTGAAAAACTTAGGCATTGAAACCCACGTTATCGAATTTGCCCCTATGCTGATGGCGGAACAGCTTGATCAGATGGGCGGCGAGCAATTGCGTCGCAAAATCGAAAGCATGGGTGTACGCGTTCACACCAGCAAAAACACTCTTGAGATTGTGCAGGAAGGTGTCGAAGCGCGTAAAACCATGCGTTTTGCCGACGGCAGCGAACTGGAAGTCGACTTTATCGTCTTCTCTACCGGTATCCGTCCGCGCGATAAGCTGGCAACCCAGTGTGGTCTGGACGTTGCTCCTCGTGGGGGTATCGTCATTAATGATTCCTGCCAGACTTCCGATCCAGATATCTACGCCATCGGTGAATGCGCAAGCTGGAACAACCGTGTATTTGGTCTGGTAGCACCTGGCTACAAAATGGCGCAGGTCGCCGTTGACCATATTCTCGGTAGCGAAAACGCCTTTGAAGGTGCTGACCTTAGCGCCAAGCTGAAACTGCTGGGCGTAGACGTAGGCGGTATTGGCGATGCTCACGGTCGCACGCCTGGCGCACGTAGCTACGTTTACCTCGACGAAAGTAAAGAGATCTACAAACGCCTGATTGTCAGCGAAGACAACAAAACCCTGCTCGGTGCAGTACTGGTGGGTGATACCAGCGACTACGGTAACCTGCTGCAACTGGTGCTGAACGCAATCGAGCTGCCGGAAAACCCGGATTCTCTGATTCTGCCGGCGCACTCAGGTAGCGGCAAGCCGTCTATCGGTGTTGATAAACTGCCGGACAGCGCGCAAATCTGCTCCTGCTTTGACGTCACCAAAGGCGATCTGATTGCTGCCATCAACAAAGGCTGCCACACCGTTGCGGCGCTGAAAGCCGAAACCAAAGCGGGTACTGGCTGCGGTGGCTGTATCCCGCTGGTCACTCAGGTACTGAACGCGGAACTGGCAAAACAGGGTATCGAAGTTAACAATAACCTGTGCGAACACTTTGCTTATTCACGTCAGGAACTGTTCCATTTGATCCGCGTTGAAGGCATTAAAACCTTCGAAGAACTGCTGGCGAAACACGGTAAAGGCTACGGTTGTGAGGTTTGTAAACCAACCGTCGGTTCACTGCTGGCCTCCTGCTGGAACGAATACATTCTGAAGCCGGAACATACTCCGCTACAGGATTCTAACGACAACTTCCTCGCTAACATCCAGAAAGACGGCACCTACTCGGTGATCCCGCGTTCTCCGGGTGGTGAAATCACCCCAGAAGGACTGATGGCAGTGGGTCGTATCGCGCGTGAATTTAATCTCTACACCAAAATCACCGGCTCCCAGCGTCTGGCGATGTTTGGCGCACAGAAAGACGATCTGCCGGAGATCTGGCGTCAGCTGATTGAAGCAGGTTTCGAAACCGGTCATGCCTATGCGAAAGCACTGCGTATGGCGAAAACCTGCGTGGGTAGCACCTGGTGCCGCTACGGCGTTGGCGACAGCGTCGGCCTCGGCGTGGAACTGGAAAACCGCTACAAAGGCATCCGTACGCCGCACAAAATGAAGTTCGGTGTCTCCGGCTGTACCCGTGAATGTTCAGAAGCGCAAGGTAAAGATGTGGGTATTATCGCCACTGAAAAAGGCTGGAACCTGTATGTGTGCGGTAACGGCGGCATGAAACCGCGTCATGCGGATCTGCTGGCAGCGGATATCGATCGCGAAACGCTGATCAAATATCTTGACCGCTTCATGATGTTCTACATCCGTACTGCCGACAAACTGACGCGTACCGCACCGTGGTTAGAAAACCTCGAAGGCGGCATTGATTACCTGAAAGCGGTGATCATTGACGACAAACTGGGGCTGAACGCACATCTGGAAGAAGAGATGGCGCGCCTGCGTGAAGCGGTAGTGTGTGAGTGGACTGAAACGGTCAATACACCGTCTGCGCAGACTCGCTTCAAACACTTCATCAACAGCGATAAGCGTGACCCGAACGTGCAGATGGTGCCAGAGCGCGAACAGCACCGTCCGGCAACGCCGTATGAACGTATCCCGGTAACTCTAGTGGAGGACAACGCATGAGCCAGTGGAAAGACATCTGCAAAATTGATGACATCCTGCCTGAAACCGGCGTCTGCGCGCTGTTAGGTGACGAGCAGGTAGCGATTTTCCGCCCGTATCACAGCGACCAGGTGTTTGCGATCAGCAACATCGATCCGTTCTTCGAATCCAGCGTGCTGTCACGCGGGCTGATTGCGGAACACCAGGGCGAGCTGTGGGTCGCCAGTCCGCTGAAAAAACAGCGTTTTCGCTTAAGCGACGGTTTATGCATGGAAGATGAACAGTTTTCCGTCAAGCATTACGAGGCACGAGTGAAAGACGGCGTGGTACAGCTACGCGGTTAATTGTTTTAACGGGAGGCGCAATGCCTCCCCTTTTTGCATTGTCCTGTAATGACCTTAAGTATATTGCAGGACATTTTTTAAACTTTTTGTTTTATTTTTTGTTTTTATTTTTTAAAGGATAATCAAATGTTTACAGACACTATTAATAAGTGTGCGGCTAACGCTGCGCGCATTGCACGCCTGTCGGCAAATAACCCGCTCGGCTTCTGGGTAAGCTCCGCGATGGCGGGCGCGTATGTGGGGCTGGGGATCATCCTGATTTTCACGCTCGGTAATTTGCTCGATCCGTCCGTACGTCCTCTGGTGATGGGCGCGACCTTTGGTATCGCCTTAACGCTGGTGATTATCGCCGGTTCTGAACTGTTCACCGGGCACACCATGTTCCTCACCTTTGGGGTGAAAGCGGGCACCATTAGCCACGGGCAAATGTGGGCAATCCTGCCGCAAACATGGCTGGGTAACCTGGTCGGTTCCGTCTTTGTTGCCATGCTTTATAGCTGGGGCGGTGGTAGCCTTTTGCCAGTAGATACCAGTATTGTTCACTCCGTCGCGCTGGCTAAAACCACCGCACCGGCAATGGTACTGTTCTTCAAAGGCGCATTGTGTAACTGGCTGGTTTGTCTGGCAATCTGGATGGCACTGCGTACTGAAGGCGCGGCGAAATTTATCGCAATCTGGTGGTGTCTGCTGGCGTTTATTGCGTCCGGTTACGAGCACTCCATCGCTAACATGACGCTGTTCGCGCTCTCATGGTTCGGCAACCACAGCGAAGCCTACACGCTGGCGGGTATTGGTCATAACCTGCTGTGGGTGACGCTGGGTAATACTTTATCGGGTGCCGTATTCATGGGATTGGGTTATTGGTATGCTACGCCGAAAGCTAATCGTCCGGTTGCGGACAAATTTAATCAAACTGAAACGGCTGCCGGTTAATTATTAAGGGGTTTTTACGTGGATCATTTGCCTATATTTTGCCAATTACGCGACCGCGACTGTTTGATTGTCGGCGGTGGTGATGTCGCGGAACGCAAAGCAAGGTTGCTGTTAGACGCAGGTGCTCGCTTAATGGTGAATGCATTAGCGTTTATTCCACAGTTCACCGCATGGGCAGATGCAGGCATGTTAACCCTCGTCGAAGGGCCATTTGATGAAAGCCTTCTCGACACCTGCTGGCTGGCAATTGCGGCGACGGATGATGACGCGCTTAATCAGCGCGTCAGCGAAGCCGCTGAAGCTCGTCGCATCTTCTGTAACGTGGTCGATGCGCCGAAAGCCGCCAGCTTTATTATGCCGTCGATTATTGACCGCTCACCGCTCATGGTCGCGGTCTCCTCTGGCGGCACCTCTCCGGTTCTGGCGCGCCTGTTGCGCGAAAAACTTGAATCACTGCTGCCGCTGCATCTCGGTCAGGTGGCAAAATATGCAGGGCAGTTACGCGGTCGGGTCAAACAACAGTTCGCCACGATGGGTGAACGTCGCCGTTTCTGGGAAAAACTGTTCGTTAATGATCGCCTGGCGCAGTCGCTGGCGAACAATGATCAGAAAGCCATTACCGAAACGACCGAACAGTTAATCAATGAACCGCTCGATCATCGCGGTGAAGTGGTGCTGGTTGGCGCAGGTCCGGGCGATGCCGGTCTGCTGACGCTGAAAGGTCTGCAACAAATTCAGCAGGCAGATGTGGTGGTCTACGACCGTCTGGTTTCAGACGATATTATGAATCTGGTACGCCGCGATGCTGATCGCGTTTT
Source organism: Escherichia sp. MOD1-EC6021 (assembly GCF_002965245.1). NCBI lineage: Bacteria > Pseudomonadati > Pseudomonadota > Gammaproteobacteria > Enterobacterales > Enterobacteriaceae > Escherichia > Escherichia sp. MOD1-EC6021. The sequence goes on from NZ_PTRU01000009.1 coordinate 27,599, forward strand.
CGTCGGCAAACGCGCGGGATACCACTGCGTACCGCAGGAAGAGATTAACCAGATCCTGCTGCGGGAAGCGCAAAAAGGCAAACGCGTGGTGCGGCTGAAAGGCGGCGATCCGTTTATTTTTGGCCGTGGTGGCGAAGAGCTGGAAACACTGTGCAATGCAGGCATTCCGTTCTCGGTGGTTCCAGGTATTACCGCAGCTTCTGGTTGCTCTGCCTATTCGGGTATTCCGCTCACGCATCGCGATTATGCTCAGAGCGTGCGCTTAATCACCGGACACTTAAAAACCGGTGGCGAGCTGGACTGGGAAAACCTGGCAGCCGAAAAACAGACGCTGGTGTTCTATATGGGGCTTAATCAGGCCGCGACCATTCAGCAAAAACTGATTGAACACGGAATGCCTTGCGAAATGCCGGTGGCGATTGTCGAAAACGGTACGGCGGTAACGCAACGCGTGATTGACGGTACACTCTCGCAGCTGGGCGAGCTGGCGCAGCAAATGAACAGTCCCTCATTAATTATTATTGGTCGGGTCGTTGGCCTGCGCGATAAATTGAACTGGTTCTCTAACCATTAATTTTACCCGGGCCAGATAATTCTGGCCCTCTTTATCACTCTTTTTATATATTCAGCAAATAAAGCATACCCTCTTAATAAATATCATTTGCTAATGGATTATATTCACCGTTACAGCGACTTACAAAATTAAGTCATTCACTCACTGACGCCAATTAAATATTCCTGTATCGTTCTTTATGAGCAGTCCGCTTATATTCATATAATCAATGAATATTAATTAATATATAATACATAGGGAATGTAAATGAACAAATTTATTAAAGTTGCACTGGTAGGTGCAGTACTGGCTACGTTAACTGCATGTACTGGTCATATTGAAAACCGTGATAAGAACTGCTCTTACGACTACCTGCTGCACCCGGCAATTTCTATTTCTAAAATCATTGGCGGTTGCGGTCCTACTGCACAGTAAGTCTCTGACAGAAATCGGCTAACACCGATTTAATGAGCTAACGCCCTCTGAATTTTCCGAGGGCGTATTTTTCTCCATCCTCTGCGAAAACATCGTTCCCAGAATTAAACGCTGGCAATACTCTCGCGCAAAATCCGCAATACCGTCTCATCACCGCTGCGATTCGGGTTAATGCGAATTGCACAATGTTCTAATTGCGGATTCGCCTGACGAAACGTTCCGGAAAGTCGATAAAAGAGCGGCGGGATTTCATATTTCGACTCTGCACCCACCGGGTAAGGCAAGGCACCGCGCTTTTGCGCCTCTTCCAGCACTCTGGCGGCAATCGGCTGATGAAACTCGACAATCAACACCTTCGACTGCGCATTAGCAATAACGGCGCTTTTAACTTCCGCCACCGCGCCACCGTTGAGCAAGGCCAGCAACCGTTCAGATACCCCCGCCTGCACCGCGTGCATCACTGGCGCAAACACCAGACCACGCAATACTTCCAGCGCCTGTGCGCCCTGGATCTGACTGCCGCCGGAATAGAGCGTGGCGCGGATCCGGTTAATAACATCGGCATCACCTACCACTGCGCCAACACCCTCTGGTCCAAACAGCTTGAAACAGGAGAATGTCGAAACATTCGCGCCGCATTCGCAGCCAATTCGAGCCACCTTCATCACCGCATAATTGTCATCGGTTAACGCAGGAACGCCAGCCGAACGCAATGTTGCCAGCACATCTGCCAGCACATAGCTGTCCTGCGGCTGTTGGCGCGTATGCTGCACCAGCGCGGCATCTGGTTGTTGCTCGTCGACGACCTGCTTCAGTGCCGACAGGTCATTAAAATCAGCAGTGATAAGCGTCAGCCCCATCTGCGCAATAATGACCTGAGTCGTCGGGTAAACCGGCGCGTCATGCACCAGAAGACGCTGCCCCGGTTTGAGCAAAGCTGCCAGCGCCGCACGAATCGCTCCAGTACCTGCGCCCTGTACCAGCGCCGCCGCTGGCGCATGAAACGCATCAGCCAGCACCTGCTCCACACGCTGAGTAATGCGCGGTTGATTCAGCCCCGGCGTTAAGCCTAAATCCCCGCGGGTAAGAAACTCCGCGCCGGGAAAATGGCGGCAAATCGTATCCACCAACGCAAACTGCTTTTGCTGCGCTTCAATAAGCGTCAGGCTTTGCAAAGGAAACATCTTCATAGGTGCCTTCCTTAAGCCGGAACGAACAGACCAAGCCAGTAAAGAACATTCAGCAGGATGCCGGTGATCATTACGGCTACGACCGGTGCCGCCATTTTCTGTACCGGACGGCCCAGGGATTCGTTGAGGAAGTAAATGGCAACCGCGATGGAGAATCCGGTATAGCCCGCCATTTTAATTGCTGCGAAAATAGAACCGACCAGCAGAGCCACTTCCATCAGCATATTCATGGCGTTACGGATGTTATCCGACGCATTACGTACCGATGGGTAGCGTCCCAGCCATTTGCCGATCGAACGAAGTAACAGGACTTCTGCCGAAATAACCACTGCGCCTAATACCGCCGCAACCATCGGATTCGGCGAGAGATAGCCCACCGCATAAACAAAGGTAAAGCCCGCAACGGCATACACACCTGTTGCTAACGCGGTGGTGGCAATCAACGGCACAAAGCCCAGCCCGCGCATAAATTCCGCCAGCGCCGCCTGGTTGATCAGCGTTTGTGATTGTTCCGGCGTTACACCTGCGGAATATGCTTTCTCCAGGGTGAAGATCGACACTTCACTACCAGCAAAAATCTTCATGCTGGCAACGGCGGCAATCAGCGCCCCTACGATGGCGATATAGGGTAAATTTTTGATAATCCTCGACGTACGTTCTTCAAACACCGACATACCGCTGGCATCGATGTCATTTTCATCACGATGACGCAGGTCGTGAGTTATCGCGATCCCCAGCAGCATCACCATGCCAATAAAGATTTCGATGGATTCCGGATTGAGATGCGGGAAATAGCGCACTACCACCACACGGGTCATCAACACTACCACGGCGGCGATCAGACTTTGCTTCCAGCCAAACTGGTAGAAAATCGCCACCAACGGGAACAGTGCAAAAGCTGAAACCACTGGCGAGCTTAATTCCCCCAGACTACCTAATACATCCACCGGTAGCGCGGTCAGCAGCTGGTTTACCGGCAGCAGGCAGGTGAGGATCAGTACGCCCCAGAGTGCACCAAGGCCAAACGCCATCAGGCTGTTTATCGCCAGGACACCGAGGATATCGGTAGGAAGAAAGAGTAACCATGCGTTGAGCAACCCGGTTTTCAGGGTAAAAGAGATCCCCACCGAGGCCACAAAACCAATGCTCAGACCAAAAGCGATACTCCCCGCCTCGCGACGGTTCATATAGCCTTCAATCAGTTGCGGCAGGATCGGGCGGATACCGTCATGAAAAACAGCCGCCGAGCGATGCGCCAGAAGCGATGTCATACCCGTCAGGCACGCCACCACGATAATCTGAATATACAGATCCATAGTCGTGCCTTTTATTTCAGATGGTTAATCAGCATCGGAATCGCATGTTCGACATGCTCAACGGAAAGCCCAAACGCCACTTTCCCTTCGGCGATCATTTTGGCGATATGCTCGTCTTTCGCTTTAATGCCCGGCTTGGCAATGGTGCAACTTTTGTTATAGCCAATCACCGCGATGGCAATCGACAATGCTGCGCCCGCACCGGTATTACACGCGCCGATGTAGTAATCCAGTTGCCCGGATTTCACCTTCATCGCCGCTTCCATGTCGTTATGAATGAAAACTTCAAAACAGCCAGGAGCCGTCGCTTCAATGGTTTTTTTAATCTGCTCACGCTGTAAGCCTGCAACACCAATCTTTTTCATGAGTCTGTCCTTATTGGAAAAATTGAGAGGGAGTTTCACGTAACATCACATCCACATCGGCCTGACTGAATCCTGACTGGCGCAATTGCGGAATAAAGGTGGTTAATAAATAGTCATAGCCATAACCACCGTTGGCTTTTAAATGGGAGCGGCGCGTAATATCCATCGACAGCATGACGCGGTTCAGCAAACCACGGTCACGTAGCGCGTGGAGCATCGCAATGCGCTTTTCGTCCGGGTAGTAACTGTTCTTGCCGATGGTGTCGAACTGCACATACGCGCCGAGATCGATCATCTTCAAAATGTTGTCGAGGTTGTCTTTCAGATCGCAGTGACCAACGGTGACGCGCGAAAGATCAACTCCGTGGGCTTGCAGCAGAGCCAATTGCTCCAGCCCCATCGTGCTGAACGACGTATGCGTGGAGATCGGGCGTCCGGTCTGGTTATGTGCCAGCGCGGCGGCAATAAATACCTTCTCTTCCAGCGGCGTAATCTTTCCTTCGCTGGAGCCGATCTCCGCGATGATCCCGGCTTTCAGCTCCGTGCCATCGATACCCTGTTCAATTTCATCGACCATCTCCTGCGCCAGTTCCTGCACGCTGCGGGTCGCCACATGTTGCGGGAAAAACGCGTCCTGGTAATAACCGGTGCAGGCCACCACGTTGATCCCGGTTTCGCGCATTACATCGAGCATAAATTGCGCATTGCGCCCCATATAACGGTTGGTCATCTCAATCACATTACGCACGCCCTGGGCCATCAGGTCGTTCATCTCCTGGCAAATGAACGCATACTGATCAAGGCGGCAGTCCACGTTGTTTTTAAAGCCGGAGAGATCAATATGCAGATGCTCATGGGCCAGGGTGTAGCCCGTTGGATCAAAACTCATAGGGTGTCTCCTGCAAACCGGAGGAAGGAAAGAAAAGAGCGACCATTTTGTGGCGGTGGCGCACGGAAAAATTCACACACGGTAGCCCCCACATCAGAAAGCGTGGGGCGCACACCGAGCTGCGTGGCAGCCAGCCCTTGCTGATAAACCAGCACCGGCACCACTTCGCGGGTATGGTGGCTATGACCAATAGTCGGGTCGTTACCGTGATCCGCCATCACGACCAGGTAATCATCTGGCTGCATCGCCTCAACAAGCCGGGCAAGGTTACGGTCAACGACCTGCAAACGTTCGGCATAACGTGCGACGTCTTCTGCGTGACCAGCGAGGTCGGTTTCCTGGATATTGGTGCAAATAAACGCCGTCGGATGCGTGTTAAATTCGTCGAGGGTGATATCCATAATCTGCTGGCTATCCACCAGATTTTGCCAGCTCACGCCATAAGGATTGCTGACGATATCTGCCACCTTACCCACCAGCACCGTCGGTACGCCCACTTGATGCAGTTGGTGCGGCACCTGCACTTTTTCATCGACGCCGTAGCCCATATGTACGACCTGGAAGCCATTGTCATAAGCGCCAGAACGCGGCGCATTTATGCCAATAAAGCGCCCTTCTTTACTTTCAGCCGCATCGAGAATGCGCTGGCTGTCGGTTAACAGGCCGCCAAATGTAATGACCCGACCGACCTGGACCTGCTCACGCACGATACGACCAATTTTGATTGCGTCGTCAAAAGAGATCGCAGAGAGATTGGCGGTGATGTTATAGACCTGGCCTAAATCCGCCTCGAGGTTATCGCCAATGGCAACCGCCTGATTGACCCACAGAAATTGCAACTCTTCGCCACGGCGCTCAACCCACCAGCCAGCGGTGACTAATGCCTGCTCAACACGGTCAATCACATCGCGAAAGGGCATCCGCAGCGGCGGTAACGGGCGCGTGCCTAAAATTTCCTGATGCCCCATAAAGGTGTCGCCACCTTCATGTTGCAACTCTGCCACGCCCCAGGTTGCGGAGTCTGACGGCTGCATATCGCCTGGCGCATAACCTAATGCGTTGATTAGCCCCATGTTCTCCAGCGTTGGTAGCTGCAAATGCGGCAACTGGCTCAGGATGTGACCACAGGTATTCGCCCCGGCATCCTGCGGACGCACCAACGTGACATCTTTCATTGCCCCTACGCCAAAGCTATCAATCACTAACACCACAAATCGCGCCATTACGCCTCCAGAGAGCTTCCAAGACTGTCATAACGACCAACGATTTCCGGTTCGCCACGGTGAATACCGGACACCAGCACCACATCGCTACGGGTGACAAAAATCTGCGTGCGAAAACAGAGCACCACTGCACTGCTCACCGGATACTCGCCTGCCAGCGGCAGGGTGTAGTCGATACTGCTGTCATCCACAGTTTTGATATTGGTTTCAGTAATCTTTTGATTTTCTGGCGTAAACACCAGCGCATGTTGCGCGTGACCACGACGGTAATAGCCACCGCCATAGCAATAACTGTCGCCACGGAAGTGATGGGAAATTTCACTTAACCAAAGCATGGCGATACGTTCAGGCTGGTCGCCCTGCTGGTTTGCCGGAATCGTCCCCGTCAGTGCATGGCCGGGTTCGGCATGAGTCACACCGTATTCCGCCAGTAATGGCAGCGAAGTGCAGCTGGTCGCTGAAGGCGCGTTTAATTGCTCAAGTACAACTCCAGACGTCAGAAGTTGGTTACGAGCATTGACCAGCGTCTGGAGGTTCGGTGTTGGCAAAACTTTCCCGGCAGCCTCATCCCATAGCAGGCAAGGGAAATGGGTTAATCCGGCTAAATGTAACCCCGGTAGTTTCTGGATTTCAGCAACCACCTCATGCAGCGAATGCTGTGCAAAACCGCTCTCCTGCCCCGGATAAAGAAAATCATCGTCGCTATAAACTTTGAGCAGCACAGGCTGGACCCGCCCGGCCGTCACCGCTGCCGCAGAAACTTCCCGCGCTTTATCGAGGGTAAACACGGTGATGACGTCGGTGCCCTGTTCAACAGCTTCAGAAACCTGATGACAAGGGATTTGTACCAGATGCCCCTGATGCGCCACCGGCAAACCGGCGCGGCGCATGATTCGTGCCTCTTTGTAATCCACCGCCACAATGCCGCTGTAGCCCAGCGCCAGCAGTTTTTCTGCCAGCCACGGATTACGACCGAACTGTTTGGTCATCAGATACAGTTCAATACCGTAAAGCCGCGCCGTCTCAATCAGCCGCTTACCGTTTTCCAGTATCTGATCCACGTCGATTACCCAACTGTCCGGGGCGATCTTGCCCTGTTGCCACAATCTTAGTGCGGAGGAAATCAGTGCCGGGTTCTGGCGTTTCAATGCTTCTACAAACATCTTGTTGCCTCGTTTCTGTTCCTTGAATTAAATATTCATTTTTTTGAATATTTAGGTTGTGCGACATGGATTTGTCGGGAGCCTCAAACCTCTTCGTTAGCAGCCATCCATAATCCATAAAGGTTGGCCAGCAAATAGCCTTCTTCACACGGGTTAACTTCCAGTGCGAATTCCTTCAACAACACCTGATGCAATTGTAAAATGGCTGACCAGTGGCTGGATTGCGCCAGCTCTGCCAGCAATTCGTTATCCAGCGGCTCTATTTCTTCACCACGGCGACTGCGCATCAGTGCGCTCGCCATATGTGTCATCGCCATCATTCCTTGCTCGCTGCGTACCGGTAGATGACACTCTGTTTCCAGTACGTTGACGACCTGCATCATGCCTTTGCAGATGTCCTTATCAATAACGCCTGCCTCACAAAGCAGGTTGAGTCTGGTTTCCATTTCAGATGCCTTTCGTTTAATAACTGGGTTCCTGTTCCCCACTGACTACTCGCTGTTGATGAGCAAGCAGGACGTGTTTATCTACAACCGTACGTAGTAGTTGTTGCATTGGGTAATCATCGGCACGCGTTAGTATCACGGCTTCAGTAGCCTGTAAAAATCGCGGATCGTTCGTCAGTGGCATCGCTTCTAATCCCAGCATGGCCAGTTCGCTCTCCGCTACCACGTTCCAGATCACCGCATCGACATCGCCTTTAACAATGCGTTGTAAACTCTCGTGATATGAGAGATCGACACGTTCTACATCGCTACTGCCAAAAAAGACATCGGTCATAATTTTCTGATCCGCCGAACGGTTATCCAGCCCCACGCGTTTCACCTTTGCAGACTCCCCTTTACGGCAAATCAACTGATGCTCACCAACGTAGGTATGCGGCCCCAACTCCAGCGCGAGGCATAAGCCTTTTTGTGTGAGATAACTTTCCGCCGCCAGTCGGGAAACCACCGCCATGTCATACACGCCATTAAGCAGACACTCCACGCGAATATCCGCGCCGCGCATATGCGCATAGTAAAAAGGAATGCCATCAAACTGGGCTTTCAGCCCGCTTGCTAAACCTTCGTACAAGCGGGTATAGGGCAAAGGCATGGCACACACAACGTTGTTGATATCCACATGACTCAGCAGTGCTTTGTTATCCATTTCCACCAGATAACTGCCATTGCGCCCGCGGCGTTCAATTCGTATCGCACCGCTTGATTCCAGCGTTTTCAACGCGGCCTGCGTCAGGCCAACGGATGAATGGCATTCAGTTGCCAGTTCATCTATGGTTTTCAGTCGATTACCGCATTTTTCACCCAACAAATAACGGGCCAGTGTCGTGATGACGACGCCTTCTTTTTTGATAAACGTTCGACGCATAGTAAATTTTCATTAAATTGAATATTTATATATTCAGGAATTCGAAGATAAGGCGCAACAGCGAGATGTGGAAACGGCGAGGCGCTTCACATTTTTTCGGATTATTGCAAATAGGAGGATAAAAAACCGGGTTTCCCCGGTTTCAGAGTGATGACGAATTGATTTATTCGACAATGCGAGCAGAGGGTAATTCGCACTGGCGCTTGCCTGCTCCCCTCACCCTAACCCTCTCCCCAAAGGGGCGAGGGGACTGTCCGAGCGTTTTGATATTACGGCTTCGCCACAAATCCAATCGCTTCGTACACCGCTTTTAGCGTACGGGAAGCGTGTGCGCTGGCTTTTTCTGCGCCGTCTTTCATCACCTGTTGCAGGAAGGCTTCGTCGTTGCGGAAACGGTGATAACGTTCCTGCAATTCAGTCAGCATACCAGAAACGGCATCAGCCACTTCGCCTTTCAGATGACCATACATCTTGCCTTCGAACTGTTTTTCCAGTTCCGGGATGCTCTGGCCAGTTACCGCAGAAAGGATATCCAGCAGGTTGGAAACGCCCGCTTTATTCTGCACGTCGTAACGAACTACCGGCGGCTCGTCGGAGTCAGTGACCGCGCGTTTGATTTTCTTAACTACCGATTTCGGATCTTCCAGCAGGCCGATAACGTTATTGCGGTTATCGTCAGACTTGGACATCTTCTTGGTCGGCTCCAGCAGAGACATTACGCGCGCGCCAGATTTCGGAATAAACGGCTCCGGTACTTTAAAAATATCGCCATACAGCGCGTTGAAACGCTGGGCGATATCGCGGCTCAGTTCCAGGTGCTGTTTCTGGTCTTCACCCACCGGCACCAGGTTGGTTTGATACAGTAGGATATCCGCCGCCATCAGCACCGGATAGTCAAACAGACCCGCGTTGATGTTCTCGGCATAACGCGCAGATTTATCTTTAAACTGGGTCATACGGCTCAGTTCGCCGAAGTAGGTATAGCAGTTCAGTGCCCAGCCTAACTGCGCATGTTCCGGCACGTGGGACTGAACAAAAATGGTGCTTTTCTCAGGATCGATACCACAAGCCAGATACAAGGCCAGCGTATCCAGCGTCGCTTTACGCAGCTTCTGTGCATCCTGGCGCACGGTGATCGCGTGTTGGTCAACGATACAGTAAATGCAATGGTAGTCATCCTGCATGTTTACCCACTGACGCAGCGCACCCATGTAGTTACCAATGGTCAATTCACCTGAGGGCTGTGCGCCACTAAAAACGATGGGCTTAGTCATTTTTCGATTCCTGATTTTCGCTATGCGGAAGCCCTAGTGCGGGCAGAAGGTCATTGATAGACTGATAAATTACATCAGGCTGGCTAAGATCGATAGCCTCGCCGTAGTTATATCCATAGGTTAAACCAACAGAAGGGCAACCTGCCGCTTTTGCTGCCTGAATATCATTGCGTGAGTCGCCAACAAACAGCATCTGTTGTGGGGCAATGCCCATCCGCTCAGCCACCAGTAACAGTGGGTCCGGATGCGGTTTTTTGTTTTGCACATCATCGCCGCCAATGACCACGCTAAAGTATTTTGCGATATCTAAGGCTTCGAGCAGTGGCGCGACGAACGGCGTCGGTTTGTTGGTGACCAGACCTAGCGGCAGGCCTTTTGCCTGCAATGCGCCCAGCGTATCGGCAACGTGCGGGAACAAAAACGTCCCCTCTTCGGCAACCTCGCCATAGTAGCGATCAAACAGTTTACGCAGAATACGTACCTGTTCTTCTGCCGGAATGTCGTCATCAACGGGCGGTTTACCCATTGTTTTACGCAGAGTCGCACGTTCCTGACGCGCCCAGGTCAATGCACGCTCCATCAGAACATCTGCGCCATTACCAATCCAGGTAATAACACGCTCTTCACCTGCGACGGGCAACTCCAGCGCATACAGCGCCATATCTACCGCAGCAGCCAGACCAGGAGCACTGTCGACCAGCGTACCATCGAGATCAAAAGCGACGCCGCGAATATCTTCAAACTTATTCATGACTTACCTTTGCCAGTTCACTGCGCATTTCATCAATGACCTTTTTGTAGTCTGGCTGATCGAAAATGGCCGAACCAGCGACGAACATATCGGCACCTGCCGCAGCGATTTCGCCAATGTTGTTCACCTTCACGCCGCCGTCCACTTCCAGTCGAATGTCGAAGCCAGACTCGTCGATACGACGACGTACTTCGCGCAGTTTATCCAGTGTTTGAGGAATGAAAGACTGACCGCCGAAACCAGGGTTGACGGACATCAGTAGGATCACATCCAGCTTATCCATCACGTAATCCAGATAGCTCAGCGGTGTCGCCGGGTTAAATACCAGCCCCGCTTTACAGCCATTTTCTTTAATCAGTTGCAGCGTGCGGTCAACATGCTCGGAGGCTTCTGGATGAAAAGTTATGATGCTGGCACCAGCGGCAGCGAAATCTGGCACAATGCGATCGACCGGTTTCACCATCAGATGCACATCAATAGGGGCAGTAATGCCATAATTACGCAGAGATTTCAGCACCATCGGCCCAATCGTCAGATTGGGAACATAGTGGTTATCCATGACGTCAAAATGCACGACATCAGCGCCAGCTGCCAGGGCTTTTGCGGTATCTTCACCCAGGCGGGCAAAATCAGCCGACAGAATTGAGGGGGCAATCAAATACTGTTTCATCCGCTTCTCCTTGAGAATTATTTTTTCGCGGGTGAAACGACTCCTGGTTTGTACAAAGCCAGCAGTTCGTCCACCTTTTTACGTGTGCCGCCGTTGCTGCTTATACTGCGTCGAACTTTGACGACATGCAATTTTGCGCGCTGATACCACTCACGCGTTAACATCGTATCGTGATTGGAGATCAGCACTGGAATATGGCGCTCAACCAGACCTTCGGCGATCTCCGCCAGATGCGCTTGTTGTTCAAGCGTAAAACTGTTTGTGTGATACGCCGTAAAGTTGGCGGTCGCAGACAGCGGCGCATAAGGCGGATCGCAATAGACGACGGATGCATCATCTGCGCGCGCCATGCTATCGGCGTAAGACTCACAATAGAAAAAGGCATTCTGCGCTTTTTCAGCGAAGTGATACAACTCTGCTTCCGGGAAATAGGGTTTTTTGTAGCGGCCAAACGGCACGTTAAACTCACCGCGCAGATTGTAACGACACAGGCCGTTGTAACCGTAGCGGTTCAAATATAAAAACAGTACCGCCCGACGGAACGGATCCTGGCTTTTGTTGAACTCTTCGCGGAACTGATAGTAAACCTCGGCGCAATTTGTTTCGGGAACAAACAGCTCGCGTGCGGCCTGTACGTACTCATCAGTACGCATCTTCACAATGTTATAGAGACTGATCAGGTCGCTATTGATATCGGCAAGGATATAACGAGAAAAGTCGGTGTTGAGAAACACCGACCCGGCACCTACAAAAGGCTCAACCAGACATTCGCCCTTGGGCAAATGCCGTTTAATATCATCAAGCAGGGGATACTTGCCCCCTGCCCACTTCAAAAAAGCGCGATTTTTCTTCATGCTGACTAACTAATTACACCTTCTCCGGCTGTGGAGAAAGCTCCGACAGCATCCAGCGCTTCAGGCAACTCCCGCGATGATAAACCATTGCGGGAGATAACCTTGATTACTTCAGATCGGCCTGTACCTGACGCAGCGGTTTCGCCCACGGGTTTTTGGCCTGGACATCTGCTGGCAATGTAGATACCGCTTTTTTCGCCTCTTCTTTCGAAGCGTACACGCCAGAAACCAGGACATACCACGGCTGACCATTACGCGTCGTTTCATAGACAACGTAGTTTTTCAGATTCTCTTTCTTCGCCCAACCGTTCAGGTTGTCGTAGTTAGAGGAACTGCTCAGCTGCAGAGTGTAATGGCTGGACGGTGCCGATTTCAACGAACCAACATTACCTGCGGTCTTCCCTCCAGCGGCTGGTGTTGCCGTGGTTTGCGCCGGGGATGCCGTCTGTACTGGAGCCGTAGTTGCGGTCTCTTTTGGTGCTGGCGTAGAGGTCGCAGCCGGTGCCTTCGTGCTCGCCACAGGAGCAGCTGGTTCAGTACGCTTCGGCGTCTGTGCTACCGGCTTCGGTTCCGTTTTCACGGTTGCTTGCGGTTTTTTCGGTTCAATCACCGCCTGCTGGCGAGCTGGACGCGTAGTGGCCGGACGTTCAGCGGTTTGCGTTTTCGCCGTGTCACGCGATGCATTGCCATTGCGAACAGGCGCGACCGTCGCGGGTTCAGTCGGCAACGTGGAATTGACCGCCACATTATTCAACTGTTGCTGATTTTGTGGCTGGGTCAGCGCATTGTTCAGGTCACCCTGCACTTCAACACGTTGTTGACCATCCGTTGCCGCCGGGGTTTGCCCTTGAGTCGGCGTAGAAGAGATCGGCGGCAGAGAAACATCCTGCTGAGTATTTTCCGCAGACGTGGTTCCCGGCGCTGGCTGCACGCCATTCGCCTGATCGGTCGCATTGCCAGCAAGATCAATACTCTTCTCGCCAGACGCGGTTTGATCGCTGGAAGAGGTCGAGGGGGCTTTTAGCGCAGAACCGATACCGATGATCAACAGCAGGAGAACCAGAATGCCGACGCCCATCATCATATACTGACGAGAAGCGGGTTTACTGGCTGCTTTTTTGCGCTTACGCGGACGACGCTCTACGCGCTCTTCATCCACGGTTTCATCTTCGGATTCGTCAATTTCTTCTTCGATTTCCGGTTCCTCATTGCGCTCTTTTTGCGCACGAGTCGGACGGCGATCGTCAGTGTCATCAAGTTCAATATCATCAAAATTGATCTGCGGTTCGCCACGTTCAGTACGCTCAGAAGATTGACGAGAACGACCAGTACGACGATCGCTGGGATCGGGTTTCAGCTCGTCTTCTGGTTTGAATTCATCCATTTAACACCCCACTAAAAGGTTAATGCTTACCACGTTGCAATTAACCTGAAGCTAATAGACCGCTTGATAAGCGGCCTGACCTTTCTTGTTGTTACGCTGATTGACAATCGGCAATGGCGTTAAGAACAAGCTCGTGCGAAACGCCGCTGCGAACTTCACTCTTACCAATTGCCAACGGAAGAATTAAGCGCATCTCTCCCGCAAGGACTTTCTTGTCACGCAGCATATGCGGTAAATACGCCTGCGCGGACATTTCGCGCGGCCCATTGACCGGTAACCCAGCCCGCGTGAGCAGGGTTATAATACGCTGCGTTTCGGCAGAACTGAACTGCCCGAGACGTTCCGACGTCCGCGCCGCCATCACCATACCCGCAGCAACCGCTTCACCATGTAACCAATTGCCATACCCCATTTCAGCTTCAATGGCATGACCAAAGGTGTGTCCCAGATTCAGTAAAGCACGTAACCCGGTTTCGCGCTCGTCGGCAGCGACAACTTCTGCCTTCAGTTCACAACAACGGCGAATACAGTACGCCATTGCCGGACCGTCCAGACGCAACAACGCATCCAGATTCTCTTCCAGCCAGTTGAAAAACGCACCGTCAAGAATAATGCCGTATTTGATGACTTCTGCCAGCCCCGACGCTAACTCACGCGGGGGAAGCGTTTTCAGACAGTCGAGATCCACCACCACTGAAGCAGGCTGGTAGAACGCGCCAATCATGTTTTTACCGAGGGGATGGTTGACCGCGGTTTTGCCGCCAACGGAGGAATCGACCTGCGACAGTAACGTCGTCGGGACTTGAATGAAACGTACACCACGCTGATAACTCGCCGCCGCGAAGCCGGTCAGATCGCCCACTACGCCGCCGCCAAGCGCCACCAGCGTAGTATCGCGACCATGAGGCTTTTGTAACAATGCCGTAAAGACGGTATCGAGTACAGCCAGGCTTTTATACTGCTCGCCGTCAGGGAGGATAACGCTATCGACGTTAACACCCGCCTGTTCAAGTACGCCGCGGACCTTATCGAGATACAGAGGAGCCAGGGTTTCGTTGGTGACCAACATAACCTGCTCGCCCGATTTCAGCGGTAAGAATGAAGCTGGTTCATTAAACAAACCAGATGCGATGGTAATTGGGTAACTACGTTCCCCGAGAGTAACGACAATCCTCTCCATAACGCGACATCCACCTTAATTACTGTACCCGCAGACGAGTGTATATAAAGCCAGAATTAGTTGCTTTCCAGCATGTGAATAATCTGGTTTGCGACCACTTTAGCGCTTTGATCATCAGTACGAATGGTCACGTCGGCAATCTCTTCATACAGCGGATTGCGTTCATTGGCCAACGCTTCCAGAACTTCACGCGGCGGTGTTTCAACGTGCAGCAACGGGCGTTTTTTATCACGCTGCGTGCGTGCAAGTTGCTTTTCGATGGTCGTTTCAAGATAAACGACAACGCCACGAGCGGAAAGACGGTTACGCGTTTCGCGGGATTTCACAGAGCCGCCGCCAGTAGCCAGCACAATACCCTGTTTCTCGGTCAACTCATTGATGACCTTTTCTTCGCGATCGCGGAAGCCTTCTTCGCCTTCTAAATCGAAAACCCAGCCCACATCAGCTCCGGTTCGTTTCTCAATCTCTTGATCGGAATCGTAAAATTCCATATTGAGTTGTTGAGCTAACTGGCGCCCAATAGTGCTTTTTCCGGCACCCATAGGCCCAACCAGAAAGATATTGCGTTTCTCTGCCATTTTTTCGGTACTACTAAGACTATTCGTTAATGATAAACCCGCTTCGCTCAGAGAGCGCCGCAGGACATGAACTGAAACCTCATAAGATATTGCGAGAGTCAGACTGAAAATTATCTCAATACTCCAGCGGGTTTGGCAACTGAATAAATCACCCATCCCTCTGCATATCTGGTCGCTGCAAGCGCGCTGCCTTGCTACCACCGCTCTGGCGATAAATCACCGGGTAAGATTAGCGTAAAAAAGACAACAAAATGCCGCCTGAATGATAAATCATCATCATGGAACGCAGGCAGCGAAGAGCACCAACTCTCAAATCGGTACTCCTTGTATGCTAAATACCTGCGCGCGTCAAATAGATGAAACACGTTCAGCGTAAAAACATTACCGCTTTTACGGCTGTTTACTCACTGGAAACCAGTCGTGGCGTGATAAACACCACTAACTCGCGTCGTTCATCTTCTTTTCCGTCATGACGAAATAATTGCCCGAACCAGGGAATGTCGCCAAGCAACGGTACGCTATCCTGACCCGATTTATTTTTACGGGTAAAAATGCCACCCAGCGCCAACGTTTCTCCGCTTTTGACCTCGACCTGCGTTTCGATCTCCTGCTTATCAATCGCCAGCACTTCGCCATCGGCCTGCTGTAGCACCTGCCCCGGAACGTTCTGGCTGATGTGTAATTTCAGCCGGATGCGACCTTTTTGTAACACCGTGGGCGTAACTTCCATCCCCAGGACGGCCTCTTTAAATTCCACCGACGTCGCGCCACTTTCCCCGCTGGAAACCTGATATGGAATTTCGCTCCCCTGTTTAATGCTGGCAGGCTGAAGATGTGAGGCCAGCAGACGCGGACTGGCGATAATATCCAGCTGCTGTTTTTGTTCGAGCGCGGAAAGCTCAAGATCCAGTAAACGTCCGTTGATGCGTCCAATGTTAAAACCGACATGCGTTGTCGCCGTCGCTACGGAGAGGTCGCTGTCAAGCGTGGTGACTTGCCCAACGCCACCAGCTTGTTGCGCATCAGCCAACGTCCATTTCACGCCTAACTCACGCAAACTTTTTTCATTAATGGTGACAATATGCGCCGACAGCTCAACCTGCCCGACCGGCAGATCCATTTGCGCTACCCACTGTTCAAGCGCGCTTAACGCCGCTTTGTTATCTCGCAGCAAAAGGCGATTGGTGCGTTTATCGACGGTCATACTCCCTTTGGCACTCAGTAGCTTCTCCCCCGCTTTCGCCAGTTCTCCCGCGTCGGCGTATTGCAGGGTTATACTGCGATTTTCCAGCGGCAGATTTGCCTGCGCCCGCGCCTGCTCCGCCTCCTGACGGGCGATATTGTCATTCTGCCAGGCAACGGAATGCACCGAGAGAATGTTGCCCTCCTGACGCGTTATCAGTCCGGCGCTTTTCACTACAGTTTGTAGTGCTTGCTTCCAGGGAACATCTGTTAGATGTAACGACACCGTACCGCTGACGTCTGGCGACACCACCAGGTTCAACTTCTCCTGTTCAGCCAGCGCCTGCAACACCTGAGCTACCGGAACGTCATCCACCATCAGCGTCACTTTTTGCGGCTTTGCCGCCTGTACGCCGGGTATCAGCATCAACAGTAGTGCGGCTATCCATTGCTTCATTTGTATCTCCTTGCCGTTGCCACAACCAGTGTGGCGGTTCGCAGTTTGTCCCGGTTCCCAGCGTTAGTGCGTCTGGTGTTAGCTGTAAGATCGTCCAGCCGTTTTCCAGCACATCGTTTTGCTGCACCCGTCGCCATTTTTTTTGCCCATCTTTTATTACACCGATGATGCGCTCGCCTCGCCCTACCATCCCCTGATAGCGCCACTGGCTAAGTTCGCTAATCCGGCATAGATCTTCCGGCGGTTTAAAAGGGTCACGCATACCGGTTAAAAGGCACAATGCAATACCTGCCAACAACCAGCGTTTAACCCTCATGCGGCGTCTCCAGTTGTAGCGTGAACAAAAGGTCATCACCTTCCACGCTTAACGAAAAACGGCTCACGCTGACGTTGCGCTCTGCCAGCCGTGTAAATGCCGACGGCACTGCTTCCCACAGCGTTTTCAACGCCAACTCACCTCCCTGCGCGGATGGATGCCAGTAAACCAGTTGCGCGTCGGATAACTGAAAATCCAGTGGCGAAAAGGGCTGCGTTTTTTCCTCGCTGAAGGGAGTGGTGTTTACCAGGCGATACAGTGCGGCCCACTGCTGGTAATGACTTGCCCGTAGTCGAATTAATGCGTCGCTCTCTTCCTGGTGTGTCGATGACAGAAAAATGAGCGTAACTAACATCATCAACCAGAATGCCCAGCAAAGCTGGCGGAGGCGGGGTGATGTGGCGAACCACCAGTCAAAGAGCATGTCCATCGCTAACCTTCCTTGTTAACTGATACTCAAATTGCCAGCGTCCCTGCGCATCCTGCTGCGTGGCCCCCCGCTGATTGAGATGAAAAGAAGCATCCTGGCGGAGTGACGTTTCCAGCGCGTTTAACGCGGTAATGCTTGTTGTTAGCCCCTTGATCTCCAGCGTTCCCTGCTGCCAGCTTATCGTTGTCAGCCAGGCGTGCTCGGGTAAAAGCGCCGCCAGTGCTTCCAGCGCAGATTGCCAGTCACGGGTAAATTGTCGCTGGCGCTGCCTTTGCAAACGCTGCTCACGAATTTGTTGGCGCTCCAGCAAACGTGGTTTCGTTATTTGTAAGCTGTGGGCGAGTTGTTGTTCCGCCTGAAGCAAAACGGCATCTACGCGAGCTTCGGCGTTGCTTGTCAGACGCAATATTAGCGTTATCCCGACGGTCAGCAGCAGAGGCGCAACGAACATCAGCAACCAGAAACGAAGAAAAGCGGTCCGGCGTTGCTGTCGCCAGGGCAAAAAATTAATTGGCGGGTTCATCAGTACGCCTTCCCTAGCGCCAGCCCCAGCGCGATGGCAAAGTCTCCACCTGGCGGCGGTAGCGGCGGCTGACGAACAGAAACCGCCTCCCAGGGGTCAAATCCGCCTTCGCCACATAGCGCGACGCTTTCGGGATCAACGGATAACGCTGCCGCCAGCTCCTTCGCGCTAGTCATCCCCACCGCCAGTTTGCGCCCCCAGCTATAGCGCGTCGCCCACAGCCACTGTTCGTTATCACGCCAGGCCAGACATTGCTGATGAGAAGGTAAAAAAGGCAGGAATCGCTGTAATGCACTGGCATCCGGGGTGATCGCACTAACATGAACACGCAACCTTTCTGCCAGAGTAAGCAGCGTTGCCAGCTCTTTGCTTTGCGCGGCAGTCACGTTATAGGCGGGACTGAGTGAGTCTTCGCTGTAATCGAAGCGCAGGGAGTCCGGATCCATATCCAGCTCGCGGGCCATCGTCCCGGACAGCCAGGCCGTTTGCTCCCGCTCACCAAGGGACATCGACGGGCGCGGAAATGACCGCTGTAATGTGCGACTGGCGGGAAACGCCAACATAATGTGATGACGCTGCGGCAGTTCGCGACTCCACGGTAACAACGTTTTAGCCAGCCGCTGTGCATCGACAATCCGCCCATCTTTGATTATGTCGTTCGCCAGCGGCAACCGCCACCAGCGTTGCAAAAAGCATTCTTTTGCGCCCCGCACGATCGCAACCGCCACCGCTTCTTGCTGTTGTAAATGCAAACCAATTTGCCAGATCTTAAATGCCATCGTGATGATCTCCTTATCACCCGTCACTCTGACGGGTATATCAATGCGTCTGGCTTGCCTTTATACTACCGCGCGTTTGTTTATAAACTGCCCAAATGAAACTAAATGGGAAATTTCCAGTGAAGTTCGTAAAGTATTTTTTGATCCTTGCAGTCTGTTGCATTCTGCTGGGAGCAGGCTCGATTTATGGCCTATACCGCTACATCGAGCCACAACTGCCGGATGTGGCGACATTAAAAGATGTTCGCCTGCAAATTCCGATGCAGATTTACAGCGCCGATGGCGAGCTGATTGCTCAATACGGTGAGAAACGTCGTATTCCGGTTACGTTGGATCAAATCCCGCCGGAGATGGTGAAAGCCTTTATCGCGACGGAAGACAGCCGCTTCTACGAGCATCACGGCGTTGACCCGGTGGGGATCTTCCGTGCGGCAAGTGTGGCGCTGTTCTCCGGCCACGCGTCACAAGGGGCGAGTACCATTACCCAGCAGCTGGCGAGAAACTTCTTCCTCAGTCCAGAACGCACGCTGATGCGTAAGATTAAGGAAGTCTTCCTCGCGATTCGCATTGAACAGTTGCTGACGAAAGACGAGATCCTCGAGCTTTATCTGAACAAGATTTACCTCGGTTACCGCGCCTATGGTGTCGGTGCTGCGGCACAAGTCTATTTCGGTAAAACGGTCGACCAACTGACGCTGAACGAAATGGCGGTGATAGCCGGGCTGCCGAAAGCGCCTTCCACCTTTAATCCGCTCTACTCAATGGATCGTGCCGTCGCGCGGCGTAACGTCGTACTGTCGCGGATGCTGGATGAAGGGTATATCACCCAACAACAGTTCGATCAGACACGCACTGAGGCGATTAACGCTAACTATCACGCGCCGGAGATTGCTTTCTCTGCGCCGTACCTGAGCGAAATGGTGCGCCAGGAGATGTATAACCGTTATGGCGAAAGTGCCTATGAAGACGGTTATCGCATTTACACCACCATCACCCGCAAAGTACAGCAGGCCGCACAGCAGGCAGTACGTAATAACGTGCTGGACTACGACATGCGCCACGGCTATCGCGGCCCGGCAAATGTGCTGTGGAGAGTGGGCGAATCGGCGTGGGATAACAACAAGATTACCGATACGCTGAAGGCGCTGCCGACCTATGGTCCGCTGCTGCCTGCCGCAGTCACCAGCGCCAATCCTCAGGAAGCGACGGCGATGCTGGCGGACGGGTCGACCGTCGCATTGAGTATGGAAGGCGTTCGCTGGGCGCGTCCTTACCGTTCGGATACTCAGCAGGGACCGACGCCGCGTAAAGTGACCGATGTTCTGCAAACGGGTCAGCAAATCTGGGTTCGTCAGGTTGGCGATGCATGGTGGCTGGCACAAGTGCCGGAAGTGAACTCGGCGCTGGTGTCGATCAATCCGCAAAACGGTGCCGTTATGGCGCTGGTCGGTGGCTTTGATTTCAATCAGAGCAAGTTTAACCGCGCCACCCAGGCACTGCGTCAGGTAGGTTCCAACATCAAACCGTTCCTCTACACCGCGGCGATGGATAAAGGTCTGACGCTGGCAAGTATGTTGAACGATGTGCCAATTTCCCGCTGGGATGCAGGTGCCGGTTCTGACTGGCAGCCGAAGAACTCACCACCACAGTATGCCGGTCCAATTCGCTTACGTCAGGGACTGGGCCAGTCGAAAAACGTGGTGATGGTACGCGCAATGCGGGCGATGGGCGTCGACTACGCTGCAGAATATCTGCAACGCTTCGGCTTCCCGGCGCAAAACATTGTCCACACCGAATCGCTGGCGCTGGGTTCAGCGTCCTTCACCCCAATGCAGGTGGCGCGCGGCTACGCGGTAATGGCGAACGGCGGCTTCCTGGTGGACCCGTGGTTTATCAGCAAAATTGAAAACGATCAGGGCGGCGTGATTTTCGAAGCGAAACCGAAAGTAGCCTGCCCGGAATGCGATATTCCGGTGATTTACGGTGATACGCAGAAATCGAACGTGCTGGAAAATAACGATGTTGAAGATGTCGCTATCTCCCGCGAGCAGCAGAATGTTTCTGTACCAATGCCGCAGCTGGAGCAGGCGAATCAGGCGTTAGTCGCGAAGACTGGCGCGCAGGAGTACGCACCGCACGTCATCAACACTCCGCTGGCATTCCTGATTAAGAGTGCTTTGAACACCAATATCTTTGGTGAGCCAGGCTGGCAGGGTACCGGCTGGCGTGCAGGTCGTGATTTGCAGCGTCGCGATATCGGCGGGAAAACCGGTACCACTAACAGTTCGAAAGATGCGTGGTTTTCGGGTTACGGTCCGGGCGTTGTGACCTCGGTCTGGATTGGCTTTGATGATCACCGCCGTAATCTCGGTCATACAACGGCTTCCGGAGCGATTAAAGATCAGATCTCAGGTTACGAAGGCGGTGCCAAGAGTGCCCAGCCTGCATGGGACGCTTATATGAAAGCCGTTCTTGAAGGCGTGCCGGAACAGCCACTGACGCCGCCGCCGGGTATTGTGACGGTGAATATCGATCGCAGCACCGGGCAGTTAGCTAATGGTGGCAACAGCCGCGAAGAGTATTTCATCGAAGGTACACAGCCGACACAACAGGCGGTGCACGAGGTGGGAACGACCATTATCGATAATGGCGAGGCACAGGAATTGTTCTGATTAAAAAGGCGCTTCGGCGCCTTTTTCTGTTTGCTGACAAAGTGTCACTTTATTTATACCGGATACGGCGTGAACACGTTATCCGTCTGAAAATATCGAGAAAAATCAATATATTGCAGGAGCCGCGCAGGCCTGATAAGCATTGTGCATCAGGCAAACTTCACGCATTTACACTCGCCCCTGCTCCTTCAACCACTCGCGCACGAGGAACAGTGCGCTGACATTACGTGCTTCGTTGAAGTCAGGATCTTCCAGCAAATCCATCATATGCGCCAGCGGCCAGCGCACCTGTGGTAGCGGCTCTGGCTCATCGCCTTCCAGCGATTCCGGGTAGAGATCTTGCGCTACCACGATATTCATTTTGCTGGAAAAGTAAGACGGTGCCATGCTGAGCTTCTTCAAAAAAGTCAGATCGTTCGCACCAAATCCAACCTCTTCTTTTAGCTCGCGGTTAGCGGCTTCGTAGACGCTTTCACCCGGATCAATTAATCCTTTCGAAAAACCTAATTCGTAGGATTCCGTTCCCACTGCGTATTCGCGGATCAGGATCAGGTGATCGTCCACAATCGGCACAATCATCACCGCTTCCCGGTTGGTTGGACGCATTCGTTCATAAACACGCCGCACGCCATTGCTGAACTCCAGATCCACGCTTTCGACGGTAAACAGTCGTGAACGGGCTACAGTTTCAACATTCAGAATGGTGGGTTTTTGTAATGATTTGCTCATCGTGGGATCTATGCTGTGAAATCAGCGGTTATTGTGCGATATCGGACACGCTTTCGGCAATGTGAATTGCATGTTATTTACATTTATGTAACTTATTAAATAATCATCCTCAAATCAAATTAAAAGTCAATAGGTTGAAATAACTCCAGGAATTTGCTGATATTCCGCCTTCAGAGGGTTTGCTATGATCAGCGGTTACTGTGATGTGCTTAATGATGCTCAAGTTAAACTCCACGCTTGCCGATAGCCAACCGCAGAATCATGTATTGTGTCCGGTGCGACTGACCACGCCTGACAGACTAAGTAAGATGGGGAAAGCATGAGCACCATTGTGATTTTTTTAGCTGCTTTGCTGGCCTGCTCACTACTTGCGGGATGGCTGATAAAAGTGCGATCCAGACGGCGTCAACTGCCCTGGACCAACGCTTTCGCAGACGCGCAAACGCGCAAACTCACACCTGAAGAACGTAGCGCCGTTGAAAATTATCTTGAGAGCCTGACACAGGTGTTACAAGTGCCTGGCCCAACGGGAGCGAGTGCGGCCCCGATCTCTCTGGCGCTGAATGCCGAAAGCAACAACGTCATGATGCTGACACACGCTATCACGCGTTACGGCATCTCTACCGACGATCCGAATAAATGGCGTTACTACCTCGATTCGGTAGAAGTCCACCTGCCCCCTTTCTGGGAGCAGTACATCAACGATGAGAATACCGTTGAACTGATTCATACCGATTCGCTGCCGCTGGTTATTTCACTCAACGGTCATACGCTGCAGGAGTACATGCAGGAAACTCGCGGCTATGCCTTGCAACCTGTTCCGTCAACACAGGCGTCTATTCGCGGGGAAGAGAGTGAGCAAATCGAGCTACTCAATATTCGCAAAGAAACGCACGAAGAGTATGCGCTAAGTCGTCCGCGCGGGCTGCGCGAAGCGTTGCTGATTGTCGCCTCCTTCCTGATGTTCTTTTTCTGCCTGATTACCCCGGATGTATTTGTTTCGTGGCTGGCAGGCGGCGCGTTACTGCTGCTGGGCGCAGGACTGTGGGGGCTATTCGCGCCCCCGGCAAAATCCTCCCTGCGGGAAATTCATTGTCTGCGCGGTACACCGCGTCGTTGGGGATTGTTTGGCGAAAACGATCAGGAGCAGATCAACAATATTTCACTCGGTATTATCGACCTGGTCTATCCCGCACACTGGCAGCCCTACATTGCTCAGGATCTCGGCCAACAAACCGATATCGATATCTATCTCGACCGCCACGTAGTGCGTCAAGGGCGATATCTTTCGCTGCATGATGAAGTAAAAAACTTTCCGTTACAGCACTGGCTGCGCAGTACGATTATCGCTGCGGGCTCGCTACTGGTGCTGTTTATGCTGTTATTCTGGATCCCGCTGGATATGCCGCTGAAATTCACCCTCTCGTGGATGAAAGGAGCGCAGACCATTGAAGCCACCAGCGTGAAACAACTGGCTGACGCTGGCGTGCGGGTTGGCGATACATTGCGTATTAGCGGTACGGGAATGTGTAATATTCGCACTTCCGGTACCTGGAGCGCGAAAACCAACTCACCTTTTTTACCGTTTGACTGCTCGCAGATCATATGGAATGACGCCCGCTCATTGCCATTACCAGAATCTGAACTGGTCAACAAAGCGACGGCATTGACCGAAGCAGTTAATCGCCAGCTGCACCCTAAACCGGAAGATGAATCTCGCGTCAGCGCCTCATTACGTTCAGCAATTCAAAAATCCGGCATGGTATTGCTTGATGATTTTGGCGATATCGTACTGAAGACAGCGGATCTTTGTTCTGCCAAAGATGACTGTGTGCGACTGAAAAATGCGCTGGTCAATCTCGGCAACAGTAAAGACTGGGACGCGCTGGTAAAACGCGCCAACGCCGGGAAACTCGATGGCGTGAATGTGTTATTACGCCCGGTGAGTGCGGAATCGCTGGATAACCTGGTGGCAACTTCCACCGCGCCGTTTATCACGCATGAAACGGCGCGAGCGGCACAATCACTAAACAGTCCGGCCCCCGGCGGATTCCTGATTGTCAGCGACGAAGGCAGCGATTTTGTTGATCAGCCCTGGCCTTCGGCATCACTTTACGACTACCCGCCGCAAGAACAGTGGAACGCTTTCCAGAAACTGGCGCAAATGTTAATGCATACGCCGTTTAACGCCGAAGGCATCGTCACAAAAATCTTCACCGACGCCAATGGTACGCAGCATATAGGCCTTCATCCGATCCCGGATCGTTCCGGCCTGTGGCGCTATCTCAGCACCACACTGCTGCTACTGACGATGCTGGGCAGCACTATCTATAATGGCGTACAGGCATGGCGTCGTTACCAGCGTCATCGCACTCGCATGATGGAGATTCAGGCCTATTATGAAAGCTGCCTGAATCCGCAACTGATCACGCCTTCAGAAAGCCTTATTGAATAACACGTTTGCGCGGCAGGTTATGCTACCCTGTCGCGCAAATTGCTTCACTCTGGAGATTTCCCTCATGCATATCAACATTGCCTGGCAGGACGTAGATACCGTTCTGCTGGATATGGACGGCACGTTGCTCGACCTCGCCTTCGATAACTATTTCTGGCAAAAGCTGGTGCCTGAAACATGGGGGGCGAAAAACGGGGTCACACCACAGGAAGCGATGGACTATATGCGCCAGCAATATCACGACGTGCAGCATACGCTAAACTGGTACTGTCTTGATTACTGGAGTGAGCAACTGGGTCTGGATATCTGTGCGATGACCACCGAGATGGGACCGCGTGCCGTACTGCGTGAAGATACCATTCCGTTTCTTGAGGCACTGAAAGCCAGTGGTAAGCAACGAATTTTGCTCACTAATGCTCATCCGCATAACCTGGCGGTAAAACTTGAGCATACCGGTCTGGACGCACACCTTGATTTATTACTTTCCACCCACACATTTGGTTATCCGAAAGAGGATCAGCGGTTATGGCATGCGGTGGCCGAAGCTACGGGTCTGAAAGCTGAAAGAACGCTGTTTATTGATGACAGCGAAGCGATTCTCGATGCTGCCGCACAATTTGGTATTCGTTACTGCCTCGGCGTGACTAATCCTGACTCCGGGATTGCCGAGAAACAGTATCAGCACCATCCGTCACTGAATGACTACCGCCGCCTGATCCCCTCGCTAATGTGAAGGAGACGCCATGAAAGAAAAACCTGCTGTTGAGGTTCGACTGGATAAATGGCTATGGGCCGCCCGTTTTTATAAAACCCGCGCGCTGGCCCGCGAAATGATCGAAGGCGGTAAGGTGCACTACAACGGGCAGCGCAGCAAGCCAAGCAAAATCGTCGAGCTGAATGCCACGCTCACTCTGCGCCAGGGAAATGACGAACGAACGGTGATTGTAAAGGCGATTACTGAACAGCGTCGCCCCGCCAGCGAGGCAGTCTTGCTGTATGAAGAGACTGCGGAAAGTGTAGAGAAACGCGAAAAAATGGCGCTGGCACGTAAACTTAATGCCTTAACCATGCCGCATCCGGACCGACGCCCGGACAAAAAAGAGCGCCGCGACCTGTTACGATTTAAACACGGCGACAGTGAATAACTGTCACCTGCAAGAGAGATGATTATGCCGCAACATGACCAATTACATCGCTATCTGTTTGAAAACTTTGCCGTTCGCGGCGAACTGGTAACCGTTTCGGAAACCCTGCAACAGATCCTTGAGAATCACGATTATCCGCAGCCCGTTAAAAACGTGCTGGCAGAACTGCTGGTTGCGACCAGCCTGTTAACCGCTACGCTAAAATTTGATGGTGATATCACCGTACAGCTGCAAGGCGACGGCCCGATGAGTCTGGCGGTCATCAACGGAAACAACAAACAGCAGATGCGCGGTGTGGCGCGCGTGCAGGGCGAAATTCCAGAAAATGCCGACCTGAAAACGCTGGTCGGCAATGGTTACGTAGTGATCACCATTACTCCGAGCGAAGGCGAACGCTATCAGGGCGTGGTGGGTCTGGAAGGTGATACCCTGGCGGCCTGCCTGGAAGATTACTTTATGCGTTCTGAACAGCTGCCGACACGCCTGTTTATTCGCACCGGCGACGTAGACGGTAAATCGGCTGCAGGCGGTATGTTATTGCAGGTAATGCCTGCGCAAAATGCCCAGCAGGACGACTTTGACCACCTGGCGACGCTAACCGAAACCATCAAAACTGAAGAACTGCTGACCTTACCGGCAAACGAAGTGTTGTGGCGTTTGTATCACGAAGAAGAAGTGACGGTTTACGATCCGCAGGATGTGGAGTTCAAATGCACCTGTTCGCGTGAACGTTGCGCCGACGCGCTAAAAACACTGCCGGATGAAGAAGTGGATAGCATTCTGGCGGAAGAAGGCGAAATTGACATGCATTGTGATTACTGCGGTAACCACTATCTGTTCAATGCGATGGATATTGCTGAAATCCGCAACAACGCGTCTCCGGCAGATCCGCAAGTTCATTAATGAGTATGTCCGGCAGAGAGTGCTCTGCCGGATTTTACGACGTAATGGCCTGATGCGCTGCGCTTACCAGGCCTACGCAATAATTCACAAGTTATTGTTGGTAAGATAAAGCGTCGTATCCGATAAAAGCATTGTCATTTGCTTAAGTTTATTTCTAGCGTTTCACCATCTACCGTCAGATCGCGCCACGCTTTCGGCCTCGTCCCCAGCTTTCCATCCTTCGCAGCTGTGAGTAATTTTTCTTTCGTTATTTCGTTCGGAAGTAAACTCATATCAAGCGCGTCCCATTCTTTTCTATCTGAGTCAAAGCCATAGACAATGACTCTGTCATCATTAAAAGCAAACAGGATCCGCTCCGCCTGACCATCACTATTCAGATCTTGCTCGACCAGTACGCAGGCGTCTTTTTCAATACAGGTCATCACGTTATAGCGATCCTGGATTAAGGCCGACCAGAATGCCGTATCCGGTTTGCCAGAGCCTGGGGCAATTAACACATTTTCGGCTAATACTTTTTCCGATACCTGTTCCTGAATATGTTGCTCTCCATCTAACGTCATCAGCAGATCCCGTGCGCGTTTCGGGTCTTTCATATACTCGGCATCGCTTTTCAGCGACTCAAGCGCCGCACGTCCATAGCGACCGTTCTGTTCGAGCATGTAGAGACTTACCTGATCTGGCGTGTTCTTGCCGCTCTGATAACGTGCCATATGACTGTTCACACTAATGCGCATACTATCCAGCACCGGCGAATTAAGAAGCACCAGTATTACCAACACCAATAACGAAACCGCAAGGTTCACTTTGCCCTGAAGAACAAGAGGGGTTTGCCCTTTACGCCAGATGATACTGACAAAATACCCCAGCGACCATACCAGTAACACCAGCACCGCCAGCGCACCCTGCAAGCGGTCGACAGTCCAGCCGTACTGAGCGACCCGCAGCCATAACGCCCAGGCGGCGACGAACACATACAGCGGAGCAACCAGCAGAGCGGTTTTAATCAGGCAACGCAACGGCCCCGTCCAGGGAAGTGACGCTTTTTGCGGATAGCGGACAATAGCCATTAAAATCAATTGCAAAAAGGCCAGCGTCAACAGCAACCCGGCGGCGGAGATGTGGCGAGAAATCGCGCTCAGGCCCGTAAACGGCAGGGTGATGATAAACATAAGGGTTAGCAATGATACTAACGGCAGCAACCCCGTGGCGATTAACGTGAACAACTTTTGAATAGAGTCGATTAAACGTGACTGTGTACGCGCGAGGATCACCGTCAGTGCGGTAACCAGACCTAACGTGAGATAAATAAACCAGTCGGTTGCAAAAAAGAGCGTTTTGAAAAACGTGATGCCAACAAGTTTAAACAACTCGCCCCACAGTAAAAGTACCAGCCACGTCAGGCCATTGGCGAGAAAAATCACCAGTAATATAAGTACGTTATGCCATACTGACTGGTAAAAATAGCGATAGCGGCTACTGTCATTGCGGATGCGAAGGCTTTGTTGTATCCACGGTAGCAACAACATTGCCATCAGCAGCAGATAGCAACCAAAATCCCAAAGCGCCTTTTCAGCTATCCAGGGGTTCATGCCATCAGTTTGCCACTTCAGCCAGCCGCTCATTCCCAGCGTGGCAATAAACACCAGCGCCAGCCATCCCCAAAGGCGCTTCTGTTTAAAGGAGATCACGGAGAAGAGTAAAACGGATGAAAACGCGACGGTCGCAGGCACGCCATAAACAATCCAACTGTGATTTTTTCCGGCAAGCCAGGCGATCAGTAGGTAGCAAACCAGACCCTGAAGTAATCCGGTAGCAATCATCCCCCAGCGTGTTGCGGGTGAAAGTTCAACGTTGTCCATGTTAGTTATCCAGAATCAAAAAGTGGGTTAATTATCGCATCCGGGCCGTAGTATTTTGCTTTTTTCAGAAAATAATCAAAAAAAGTTAGCGTGGTGAATCGATACTTTACTGATTGAATTTGCATCAATTTCATTCAGGAATGCGATTCCACTCACAATATTCCCGCCATATAAACCAAGATTTAACCTTTTAAGAACATTTTCCACACCTAAAATGCTATTTCTGCGATAATAGCAACCGTTTCGTGACAGGAATCACGGAGTTTTTTGTCAAATATGAATTTCTCCAGATACGTAAATCTATGAGCCTTGTCGCGGTTAACACCCCCAAAAAGACTTTACTATTCAGGCAATACATATTGGCTAAGGAGCAGTGAAATGCGCGTTAACAATGGTTTGACCCCGCAAGAACTCGAGGCTTATGGTATCAGTGACGTACATGATATCGTTTACAACCCAAGCTACGACCTGCTGTATCAGGAAGAGCTCGATCCGAGCCTGACAGGTTATGAGCGCGGGGTGTTAACTAATCTGGGTGCCGTTGCCGTCGATACCGGTATATTCACCGGTCGCTCACCAAAAGATAAATATATCGTCCGTGACGATACCACTCGCGATACCTTCTGGTGGGCTGATAAAGGCAAAGGTAAGAACGACAACAAACCTCTCTCTCCGGAAACCTGGCAGCATCTGAAGGGCCTGG
Organism: Escherichia sp. MOD1-EC6021; assembly: GCF_002965245.1. Lineage (NCBI taxonomy): Bacteria > Pseudomonadati > Pseudomonadota > Gammaproteobacteria > Enterobacterales > Enterobacteriaceae > Escherichia > Escherichia sp. MOD1-EC6021. Next base: position 56,945 of record NZ_PTRU01000009.1, read on the forward strand.
TGACCAAACAGCTTTCCGGTAAACGTCTGTTCGTTGTCGACGCTTTCTGTGGTGCGAACCCAGACACGCGTCTTTCCGTCCGTTTCATCACCGAAGTGGCCTGGCAGGCGCATTTTGTCAAAAACATGTTTATTCGCCCGAGCGATGAAGAGCTGGCTGGTTTTAAACCTGACTTTATCGTTATGAACGGCGCAAAATGCACTAACCCCCAGTGGAAAGAGCAGGGGCTGAACTCTGAAAACTTCGTGGCGTTTAACCTGACCGAGCGTATGCAGCTGATTGGCGGCACCTGGTACGGCGGCGAAATGAAGAAAGGGATGTTCTCAATGATGAACTACCTGCTGCCGCTGAAAGGCATCGCTTCTATGCACTGCTCCGCCAACGTTGGCGAGAAAGGCGATGTTGCGGTGTTCTTTGGTCTTTCCGGCACCGGTAAAACCACCCTTTCCACCGACCCGAAACGTCGCCTGATTGGCGATGACGAGCACGGCTGGGATGACGACGGCGTGTTTAACTTCGAAGGCGGCTGCTACGCGAAAACCATCAAGCTGTCGAAAGAAGCGGAACCTGAAATCTACAACGCTATCCGTCGCGATGCGCTGCTGGAAAACGTCACCGTACGTGAAGATGGCACTATCGATTTTGACGATGGTTCAAAAACCGAGAACACCCGCGTTTCTTATCCGATCTATCACATCGATAACATCGTTAAACCGGTTTCCAAAGCGGGCCACGCAACTAAAGTTATCTTCCTGACCGCAGACGCCTTTGGTGTGCTGCCGCCGGTTTCTCGCCTGACTGCCGATCAAACTCAGTACCACTTCCTCTCTGGCTTCACCGCCAAACTGGCCGGTACAGAGCGCGGCATCACCGAACCGACGCCAACCTTCTCCGCTTGCTTCGGCGCAGCATTCCTGTCGCTGCACCCGACTCAGTACGCAGAAGTGCTGGTGAAACGTATGCAAGCGGCGGGTGCACAGGCGTATCTGGTTAACACTGGCTGGAACGGCACTGGCAAACGTATCTCCATTAAAGATACCCGCGCCATTATCGACGCCATCCTCAACGGTTCGCTGGATAACGCAGAAACCTTCACTTTGCCGATGTTTAACCTGGCAATCCCAACCGAATTGCCAGGCGTAGACACGAAGATCCTCGATCCGCGTAACACCTACGCTTCTCCTGAACAGTGGCAGGAAAAAGCCGAAACTCTGGCGAAACTGTTTATCGACAACTTCGATAAATACACCGACACCCCAGCGGGTGCCGCGCTGGTAGCGGCTGGTCCAAAACTGTAATCCGATAAGTTAAGCGACGAAATCCCCCGTTTCACCAGATACGGGGGATTTGTTATTTTCTGTCAGAATTAAACGGGACAAACAGATAATCCAGCGAGTGGCGTGTTTCACGAAAAAACGTATCCAGTTCAGGCTGCGCTTTTATCGCGCTGGTGGGAATGAAAATATCGCAAAACGCTTTCGTCGCTTCTCTGGGAAAACTCTTCGGTAAATGCAGAAAAAGCCACAAATAATCTTCTTCATACTCAATGCTATAAAAATCTTCCCAGCGAAGTATGCCCTGCTGATGAGATTCATAAAAAACAATCCCCTCGAAATAAAACGCATAACGCACGGGTTTCGTAAAAGTAACTTGCTTTGTTTTTGACTTAAAATCGTTAATTCTTCTGCTGATTAACAGGAACATTGATAAGAGGAGTGGCAACATTAACAGGAGAATTAACGTACTGATTGCGTTGAGTTTAAAGTCATGAGAAGGTTTCAACCATTGTGGGATCATGGGCAGTATAGCCAATAAGCCAGCGCTTCGAATTCCCCATTTAAACCCTTTAAAACGCTTTTTAATGTAACAGGTATAATGCTTAACGGCAGCGTTGAAGGCGGTTTGGGTGTAGTGGATTTGCACTGTGCCGAGGTAATGTGCTGTTTGTGGATCAAAGGGGCAAGGGGGGCTATTCATTCTACTCGCCAGGAGCGCTCACAGGCGCTTACGTCATCATTAATATATGCATTCAGGTAATCATTAAGATCTTTATAACGTGATTCCCCATTGCAGTCATAAACCCAGACCTCTGGCTCAACGGTACTATCTAGCCAAAGGAGAAAAACCATTTCATAACTGTAATCACTACCGGCAAAAAGTGACAGGCGATGAGAACGAAATAGTCCCAAGGCATGGTTATCCCAATTATCACTTGAAGCTACAGCATTCATTTTGATTTCATCAAGAAACGTATCTTCTATGTGTTCCTGCCAAAGCGTTTCCATGTCACTTATACTTAGCCAGCTTCCATGTGTAGCGCTTAACCAACGTCCACAATGTGCAAAACGCGCCTGCAACATAGGGCTGGCCTTCTGCCAGACACCGTTTTTCAATGTCGGGATCCGGCTATCAAACGCAGTGCTTGCAGGTTCAGGAACAACATTGAATGGGCCATCAAATGCTAACCTGGTATTTATCGCTTGCTGAATATGTTCCCTGATCATATTTTTCTCCGCGTTAGATCATTTCTGAACCATTAATTTATGGCTTATGTCCCCACGTCCTGAGATAGTAGTTTTCTCGTAAAATGGTCAGTTCAGGGAAACGAGTTGCAGCTTCATCAACCAATGGTGGAATACGATTATCTTTAACTTCAATGAGCAACAAAATAGCCTTCCTTACATTCTCCATCTTTGATGATGCAAAAAGCGGTAATACCAACTCAACGAATCCTCGGCTTTCATTGAAATCAGGCGCCTTACTCATCGCCCACAATAATGTTTGCTGACGGTCATCAGTGATACGTTCGAGAAGCGGCAGAAAAGTATCATATTTATTATACTCTGTTTCTCGTATAGCAAAGACAGCTGAGGATAGAGTGTCATCGTCAAGTTCAGGCATTATTATTAACAGTGAATGAATATAATCCTCAATATTCACCACACTATCTCTACAGGCAAAACGGAGATCTTTAATAGCAATATCACGTAATTCATCTGGCATTGTAAAATAGAGTCGAAAAATATCTGCAGCACAAGAAACTTTTTTTTGGCGTAATCTTATGAATGCCTCTTCACACAATTCTTTATCATTCTCTGTGCGGCAAACATGTTCCCAAAGGGCAAAAGTTTCGGGTTCTATCTGTGGAAAACGGCATAGCGAGAATAAAATGGATCTACGTAAATCCGGGATTTTCTCAGTTAAAAACCACTCACGCAGTTGAATTTGCGTTCCTGGCAAACTTCTATCGAAACCCTTCATACTCATGCCAGCAATAAAATCGTCCAGCCAGCGTTCATACCAGTTGAGGAAATTTTTATCATATATAAAATCAAACGGATAATCTTCATCACCATCAGTCAGCATTAACCTTCCGCGATACTGCCCCGTCACCACCAGGCAAATATCATAAGTACATCCCAGGGTGAGAATGGTCAATGCGCCGTCAAAAAAACTATATTCTTCATCATCTTCTGTACGGCCAGCATTCAACACATCAACATCCTGCTGCGTCATATAAAGCGGTACAGGGCTTTCTTTTGTTATATCGCCATAAATATCTGTACCGCCTAAAGATTCAAGACCGTAGGCATGTGCCGGACCGCCATTAGCGATATAGCGAAGAAAAATTCGATATTCCCGTGGCAAAGTGACGCTATGTTTTTTCTCCCAGGAAGCTATTTCCGCCTCGCTGGCAGGCTTCGGCCATTGATATTTCCAACCTTCAGAACCGAATAACTTACATTCAGGATCCAGTGCGGCAATGCGTGGGATTTTTTCTTTTATACGAGCAATCTGTACTTGTTCTTCGTTGGTAAGTTGCATCAAGCTATTCCTTTAGTGTGCTTTTACTAATCAGGATACGCTAGCCTGCAATCAGCTTACAGTACACTTTACTTCGTATGGTGCCGATGTCTGAAACCGTATTCATTCAGTAGATACTGAGTGCACAAAATAAAACGGGAGGCACCTTCGCCTCCCGTTTTATTTACCCTTCTTTTGTCGTGCCCTGCGCCCGCGTTACCGGCATTGGCAGCCAGGCGCGAATGGAAAGCCCACCCCGTTCGCTGGTGCCAAGCTCCAGCATGCCGTTATGGTTATCCACGATACGCTGCACAATTGCCAGGCCTAATCCCGTGCCGCTAATGGTGCGCGCACTGTCGCCGCGGACAAACGGCTGGAACAAGTGCTTACGCTGTTCCGGCGCAATTCCCGGACCGTCGTCTTCCACCTGGAACCAGGCGCGATTCGGCTCCGTGCCGCTGCTGACTTTGATCCAGCCATTGCCGTAACGAGCAGCGTTCACCACCATATTCGCCACCGCGCGTTTGATCGACAGCGGGTGCATTTTCACTTCAATGCTGCCGGGGTAAAGCGCAGTTTCAATTTCCCGCTCATAGCCACTTTCGGCAGCAATCACCTCACCGAGCACTGCGTTGAGATCCGCCATTTCCATCGGCATCTCCTGCCCGGTGCGCAGGTAGTCGATAAACTGTTCAATGATGGCATTGCACTCTTCGATATCTTTATTGATCGATTCTGCCAGGTAGCCATCCTGCTCGCTCATCATCTCGGTCGCCAGACGAATACGTGTCAGCGGCGTACGCAGATCATGACTTACCCCCGCCATCAGCAGCGTGCGATCATCCGCCAGTTGCTTAACACCAGCCGCCATATGGTTAAAGGCGCGGGTAACGGAACGCACCTCCGAAGCGCCATATTCACGCAGCGGCGGCGGAATAATCCCTTTACCGACCTGCAGAGCAGCATGTTCGAGATCGACCAACGGTCGGTTCTGGATACGAATAAATAGCCACGCCCCACCTATCGCCAATAGCATAATCGCCAACGTATAGCGGAACAGCGGGGAGAAATCGCCCTGATGAATTTCGGTCAGCGGCACGCGTACCCAGATATTGGGCGACAGCCAGGTTTTCAGCCAGACGACAGGCGAGCTTTTGTTGACCTCAACGCGTACTTCCGTCGGGCCGCCCAGTTGTTGCGCCATCTGATGGCTTAAGAATTCATAGTGTTGCGCCCAACGCAGCCCTGCCTCTTCGGCAGCTTCGTTGGAATAGAGAGAGATCCCCAGCTCACGGTAGATCTCCCGACGGAAAGCGGGAGGCACAACCAACTGCGTGCCGTCCTCCAGTTGCAGTTTGTCAGTCATCAACATACGCACTTCGTACGCGAGGACTTTATTAAACTGCTGTAGGCTCGGCAAAATCGCGAAGTTCAGCACCACCAGATAAGTCGTCACCAGGCTGACGAACAGCAAGGTGACGATGAGCAATAACGTACGGGCAAATGAACTTCGTGGCGAGAAGCGCAATCGCCTCATGCTTTAGAACCGTCCGGCACGAAAACGTAGCCCAGACCCCAAACGGTCTGAATGTAACGCGGATGCGCAGGATCTTCTTCCACCATGCGGCGCAGACGCGAGATCTGCACGTCGATGGAACGTTCCATTGCGGAATATTCACGGCCACGGGCAAGGTTCATCAGCTTATCGCGGGAGAGCGGCTCACGTGGATGGCTGACCAGCGCCTTCAGTACCGCAAATTCACCGCTGGTGAGCGGCATCGGCTCATCTTCGCGGAACATTTCACGCGTACCGAGGTTAAGTTTGAACTTACCGAAAGCAATTACCGCCTCTTCCTGTGACGGCGCGCCCGGCAGTTCGTTCGCCTGACGACGCAGCACCGCACGAATGCGGGCCAGCAGTTCACGCGGGTTAAACGGTTTTGGAATGTAGTCGTCAGCGCCAATCTCCAGACCAACGATACGGTCCACTTCTTCTCCTTTCGCCGTCACCATAATGATCGGCATCGGGTTGCTCTGGCTACGAAGACGTCGGCAAATCGACAAGCCATCTTCACCAGGTAACATCAAATCCAGTACCATAAGATGGAAAGATTCACGAGTCAGCAGGCGATCCATCTGTTCTGCATTAGCGACGCTTCGAACCTGGAAGCCTTGTTCGGTGAGATAACGTTCCAGCAGCGCACGCAGGCGCATGTCGTCATCGACCACCAGAATCTTGTAGTTCTCTTGCATTCTTTGTACTCCCAAAGGTTCGCAACAATTTGTAAGCGTGTATTCTTAAAAAAGCTTACGTTCGTCACCAGCTAAATCTGGTATGAATTTCAGCCTAAATTGTTACAAAGCATATTAAACAGCAGCTTAAGTATACAATTTATTCGGCGAAACATTATTGATTCTGTTGATATGATCACGTTATACCCAATGTGCGCATTATCAAACAGACAAAGGGAATCAACGAGATGAAAACGCCCCTGGTTACCCGGGAAGGGTATGAAAAACTCAAACAAGAGCTAAATTATCTCTGGCGTGAAGAGCGCCCGGAGGTCACAAAAAAAGTGACCTGGGCTGCAAGTCTGGGCGACCGCAGCGAAAATGCTGACTATCAGTATAATAAAAAGCGTCTGCGTGAAATCGACCGTCGCGTGCGCTATCTCACTAAATGCATGGAAAATCTCAAAATCGTCGATTACTCCCCGCAGCAGGAAGGCAAAGTCTTTTTTGGCGCGTGGGTGGAGATTGAAAACGACGATGGCGTGACTCACCGTTTCCGTATTGTCGGCTACGATGAAATTTTTGGCCGTAAAGATTACATCTCTATCGATTCCCCGATGGCCCGCGCATTGCTGAAAAAAGAGGTGGGCGATCTGGCAGTGGTCAATACCCCTGCCGGGGAAGCGAGCTGGTATGTTAATGCTATCGAGTACGTGAAACCGTAAGGAAGAGTCTTAACCTCCTGCCGATGGCTGGCATTTTTGCCAGCCAGTCCGTATAACTATCCCCTGATTTTTGATCCGAAAAGATGAACTCAAACCATGATGAATGATTCGTTCTGCCGCATTATTGCGGGTGAAATTCAGGCGCGCCCGGAACAGGTTGACGCTGCCGTTCGCCTGCTTGACGAAGGGAATACCGTGCCGTTTATCGCACGTTATCGTAAGGAAATTACCGGCGGTCTGGATGACACGCAGTTGCGTAATCTGGAAACGCGTCTGAGCTATCTGCGCGAGCTGGAAGAGAGACGTCAGGCGATCCTCAAATCCATTTCCGAGCAAGGCAAACTGACCGACGAACTGGCGAATGCCATCAACGCCACACTAAGCAAAACCGAACTCGAAGACCTCTACCTGCCCTACAAACCTAAACGCCGCACCCGCGGGCAAATCGCCATTGAAGCAGGGCTTGAGCCGTTGGCCGACCTACTGTGGAACGAGCCGTCGCACACGCCAGAAGTCGCCGCTGCACAATATGTTGATGCCGATAAAGGCGTAGCAGATACCAAAGCCGCGCTGGACGGCGCGCGCTATATCCTGATGGAACGCTTTGCCGAAGATGCCGCGCTGCTGGCGAAAGTGCGTGATTATCTGTGGAAGAACGCGCATTTGGTTTCTACGGTGGTGAACGGTAAAGAAGAGGAAGGGGCGAAATTCCGCGACTATTTCGATCATCACGAACCGCTGTCAACGGTGCCTTCTCACCGCGCGCTGGCGATGTTCCGTGGGCGTAACGAAGGCGTACTCCAGCTTTCGCTAAATGCCGATCCGCAGTTCGACGAACCGCCAAAAGAGAGCTATTGCGAGCAAATCATCATGGATCACCTCGGTCTGCGCCTGAACAATGCCCCGGCGGATAGCTGGCGCAAAGGCGTGGTGAGCTGGACGTGGCGCATCAAGGTGCTGATGCATCTGGAAACCGAACTGATGGGCACAGTGCGTGAACGCGCGGAAGATGAAGCAATCAACGTCTTTGCCCGTAACCTACACGATCTTCTGATGGCGGCCCCTGCCGGACTGCGTGCAACGATGGGCCTCGATCCGGGTCTGCGTACCGGGGTAAAAGTGGCGGTGGTCGATGCAACTGGCAAACTGGTGGCGACCGATACCATTTATCCACATACCGGACAAGCCGCAAAAGCAGCGATGACCATTGCTGCCCTGTGTGAAAAGCATAACGTTGAACTGGTGGCGATCGGCAACGGTACAGCTTCCCGCGAAACCGAGCGTTTCTATCTCGACGTGCAGAAGCAGTTCCCGAAAGTGACCGCGCAGAAAGTGATCGTCAGCGAAGCAGGCGCGTCGGTTTACTCGGCTTCCGAACTGGCGGCGCAGGAGTTCCCGGATCTCGATGTTTCGCTGCGTGGCGCGGTGTCTATCGCCCGTCGTTTGCAGGATCCGCTGGCGGAGTTGGTGAAAATCGATCCGAAATCTATCGGCGTAGGTCAGTATCAGCATGACGTCAGCCAGACGCAGCTGGCCCGTAAACTGGACGCGGTAGTAGAAGACTGCGTAAACGCCGTTGGCGTCGATCTCAATACCGCTTCTGTTCCGCTGTTAACTCGCGTGGCTGGCCTGACGCGCATGATGGCGCAAAACATTGTGGCCTGGCGCGATGAGAACGGCCAGTTCCAGAACCGTCAGCAACTGTTAAAAGTCAGCCGCCTGGGGCCAAAAGCCTTCGAGCAGTGCGCAGGCTTCTTGCGCATTAACCACGGTGACAACCCGCTGGACGCCTCTACTGTTCACCCGGAAGCCTATCCGGTGGTGGAACGCATTCTGGCAGCAACACAGCAGGCACTGAAAGATCTGATGGGTAACAGCAGCGAGCTGCGTAACCTGAAAGCGTCTGACTTTACTGATGAGAAATTCGGTGTGCCGACAGTAACTGACATCATCAAAGAGCTGGAAAAACCAGGTCGCGATCCGCGTCCGGAATTTAAAACCGCTCAGTTTGCCGATGGCGTCGAGACAATGAACGACCTGCAACCGGGGATGATCCTCGAAGGTGCGGTGACCAACGTCACCAATTTTGGTGCTTTTGTTGATATTGGCGTACATCAGGACGGCCTGGTTCACATCTCTTCATTGTCGAACAAGTTTGTGGAAGATCCGCATACCGTGGTGAAAGCGGGCGACATTGTGAAGGTGAAAGTGCTGGAAGTGGATCTTCAGCGTAAACGTATCGCCCTGACTATGCGTCTGGACGAGCAGCCTGGCGAAACCAACGCCCGTCGCGGGGGCGGTAATGAACGCCCGCAAAACAACCGCCCGGCAGCCAAACCACGCGGTCGTGAAGCGCAGCCTGCCGGTAACAGCGCGATGATGGATGCGCTGGCGGCGGCAATGGGCAAAAAACGTTAAACCTCCTGATTGGCCTACGGTTCGAATTTGCACAAGATCGTAGGCCAGATCAGGCGTTCACGCCGCATCTGGCAATAAACGCCATGCCTGACATAAAAATGCCGGAGAATATCTCCGGCATTTTTATTACACAACGAAACTCACACTATATTTCGTCAATATTTATCACTTCATTAACAACTGAAACCTTAATTAAACATTAACCCGCCCTGATAATTCGCCATTCGAATTATATTTTCGCTGCGATATAACCTTGAGCCACATCAACATTCACGCAGATTATTATCTAAACCAACATTCGCACACATTTTAAGTATTGCTGATAGAAACCATTCTCATTATCATTGTGTTGTTGATTATTTAATCTCTCCCTCGTTGGCAAATCATCTGGTCTCATGTCGCTGTCAAACGCCCCATGAGGTAGTTATCCAGTTAATGAGAAACAAGTAGGCACCTATGCAATACACTCCAGATACTGCGTGGAAAATCACTGGCTTTTCCCGTGAAATCAGCCCGGCATATCGCCAAAAACTGCTTTCTCTTGGCATGTTACCTGGCTCCTCTTTTAATGTGGTGCGCGTCGCTCCACTTGGCGACCCCATTCATATCGAAACCCGTCGTGTGAGCCTGGTATTACGCAAAAAAGATCTGGCCTTATTAGAAGTGGAAGCGGTTTCCTGTTAATACGGTGATAACAACAATGAAAAAATTAACCATTGGCTTAATTGGTAATCCAAATTCTGGCAAGACAACCTTATTTAACCAGCTCACTGGCGCACGTCAGCGTGTAGGTAACTGGGCTGGCGTTACCGTCGAACGTAAAGAAGGGCAATTCTCCACCACCGATCATCAGGTCACGCTGGTGGACCTCCCCGGCACCTATTCTCTGACCACCATCTCATCGCAGACCTCGCTCGATGAGCAAATCGCCTGTCACTACATTTTGAGTGGCGACGCTGACCTGCTGATTAACGTGGTGGATGCGTCTAACCTTGAGCGTAACCTGTACCTGACGCTACAACTGCTGGAACTCGGCATTCCCTGCATCGTGGCGCTGAACATGCTCGACATTGCCGAGAAGCAAAATATTCGCATTGAAATTGATGCTCTGTCGGCGCGTCTTGGCTGCCCGGTGATCCCGCTGGTTTCAACTCGTGGTCGCGGTATTGAAGCGCTCAAGCTGGCGATTGATCGCTATAAAGCTAACGAGAATGTGGAACTGGTGCATTACGCACAGCCGCTGCTCAACGAAGCAGATTCACTGGCAAAAGTGATGCCTTCCGACATCCCGCTCAAACAACGTCGCTGGCTGGGCCTGCAAATGCTGGAAGGCGATATCTACAGCCGCGCCTACGCCGGTGAAGCGTCGCAGCATCTTGATGCCGCCCTCGCCCGTCTGCGTAATGAGATGGACGATCCGGCGCTGCATATTGCCGATGCGCGTTACCAGTGCATTGCTGCCATCTGTGATGTGGTAAGCAACACCCTGACGGCAGAACCCAGCCGTTTCACCACTGCGGTAGATAAAATCGTGCTCAACCGTTTCCTCGGTCTGCCGATTTTCCTCTTTGTGATGTACCTGATGTTCCTGCTGGCTATCAACATCGGCGGGGCGTTACAGCCGCTGTTTGACGTCGGCTCCGTGGCGCTATTTGTGCATGGTATTCAGTGGATTGGCTACACGCTCCACTTCCCAGACTGGCTGACTATCTTCCTCGCCCAGGGCCTGGGGGGCGGTATTAACACCGTTCTGCCACTGGTGCCACAGATCGGCATGATGTACCTGTTCCTCTCCTTCCTCGAGGACTCCGGCTATATGGCGCGTGCGGCGTTTGTGATGGACCGTCTGATGCAGGCGCTGGGCTTGCCCGGGAAATCCTTTGTACCGTTGATCGTCGGGTTCGGTTGTAACGTACCGTCGGTAATGGGTGCGCGTACGCTTGATGCGCCGCGTGAACGCCTGATGACCATTATGATGGCACCGTTTATGTCCTGCGGCGCACGTCTGGCCATCTTCGCAGTATTTGCGGCCGCCTTCTTCGGACAGAACGGCGCACTGGCGGTATTCTCGCTGTATATGCTCGGTATTGTGATGGCGGTACTGACTGGCCTGATGCTCAAGTACACCATCATGCGCGGTGAAGCGACGCCGTTTGTCATGGAGCTACCGGTCTACCATGTACCACACGTTAAAAGCCTGATTATCCAGACCTGGCAGCGTCTGAAAGGTTTCGTTCTGCGTGCTGGTAAAGTGATTATCATCGTCAGCATTTTCCTGAGCGCTTTCAACAGCTTCTCTCTGAGCGGGAAAATCGTCGATAACATCAACGACTCGGCGCTGGCTTCCGTCAGCCGGGTGATCACCCCGGTCTTCAAGCCGATTGGCGTACATGAAGATAACTGGCAGGCAACTGTTGGCCTGTTTACAGGCGCAATGGCGAAAGAAGTGGTGGTGGGTACGCTCAACACCCTCTACACCGCAGAAAATATTCAGGACGAAGAGTTCAATCCGGCGGAATTTAACCTCGGTGAAGAGCTATTCAGCGCGGTAGATGAAACCTGGCAGAGCCTGAAAGACACCTTCAGTCTTAGCGTACTGATGAACCCCATTGAAGCGAGCAAAGGCGACGGCGAAATGGGTACCGGAGCGATGGGCGTGATGGATCAGAAATTTGGAAGCGCAGCAGCTGCTTACAGCTACCTGATTTTCGTTCTGCTGTATGTACCGTGTATCTCGGTGATGGGTGCTATCGCGCGTGAATCCAGCCGTGGCTGGATGGGCTTCTCCATCCTGTGGGGGCTAAATATCGCTTACTCGTTGGCAACATTGTTCTATCAGGTCGCCAGCTACAGCCAGCATCCAACCTACAGCCTGGTATGCATTCTGGCGGTTATCCTGTTTAACATCGTGGTTATCGGTTTGCTGCGTCGCGCGCGTAGCCGGGTCGATATCGAACTGCTGGCAACACGCAAATCGGTAAGCAGTTGCTGTGCAGCCAGCACCACCGGTGATTGCCATTAATGGCTTCACTTATTCAGGTGCGTGATTTGCTGGCATTACGGGGCCGTATGGAAGCGGCCCAGATAAGCCAGACATTGAACACTCCGCAACCCATGATTAACGCCATGCTGCAACAGCTGGAAAGTATGGGCAAAGCCGTGCGAATTCAGGAAGAACCTGACGGCTGCCTCTCTGGCAGTTGTAAAAGCTGCCCGGAAGGCAAAGCCTGTCTGCGTGAGTGGTGGGCGTTACGTTAACCTTGTTTTACTACCTGTTTTGAAAAGCCCGGTATGCGTTTGCATCCGGGCTTTTTTGCGTGCGGCTTTCCATAAAAATGCAACTCTTGCAGTACAACGTAAGTTCCTCTGAAAGCGTCTCGCAGAGTTGAAAACTCGCTAATGCACAGGTGTGGAGTGGCGCGTAGAGTCGCGGCATTCAAACAACAGGTGAAGGAACGCCATGAGCAAAAAGCAGAGTTCCACCCCACACGATGCGCTGTTCAAACTCTTTTTACGCCAACCGGAGACGGCGCGCGATTTTCTTGCGTTCCATTTACCGGCACCTATTCACGCGCTCTGTGATATGAAAACCCTAAAGCTGGAGTCGAGCAGCTTTATTGATGACGATCTGCGTGAAAGCTATTCCGACGTGCTGTGGTCGGTGAAAACGGAACAAGGACCAGGATACATCTATTGTCTGATTGAACATCAAAGCACCTCAAACAAACTGATCGCATTTCGCATGATGCGCTACGCCATTGCCGCAATGCAAAATCACCTGGATGCCGGATACAAAACGTTGCCGATGGTGGTGCCATTGTTGTTTTACCACGGCATTGAAAGCCCATATCCCTATTCACTGTGTTGGCTGGATTGTTTCGCCGATCCCAAACTGGCCAGACAGCTTTATGCCTCTGCATTCCCGCTGATTGATGTCACTGTCATGCCTGATGATGAAATCATGCAGCACCGACGTATGGCGCTGCTGGAGTTAATCCAAAAACATATACGTCAACGCGACCTGATGGGGCTGGTAGAGCAAATGGCCTGCTTATTAAGTAGTGGATACGCTAATGACAGACAAATCAAAGGGCTGTTTAATTACATACTACAAACCGGCGATGCGGTACGTTTTAACGATTTTATCGACGGCGTTGCCAAACGTTCACCGAAACACAAGGAGAGTTTAATGACTATTGCGGAAAGATTGCGGCAAGAAGGGTTTCAGAAAGGTATACGAGCTATCGCCAAAACCATGCTGGATGCCGGAGTCCCTCTTGAGGACGTTCTGCGATTTACCAGCCTGACGGTTGAAGACCTTGCTGAAATAAATCATCAATAACGTAAAGGATGGTTTTAATGACGGATACAGAAAGAGAATATCTTATTAGTTACCTGATTGGTTATTTATTGGGTCGACGCCTGGAAGCCCTGGATATCGCCAAAAGAATGCTGTAATCCGGAGTCCCTCTTGCAGACATCATGCGCTTTACCGGGCTGTCAGAAGAAGAGTTGGCTGCGGCGAGCCAGTAAAGTTCTGTCTCGCCATTTCAACAGCTGTCTACACCCTCTGCTTCAACGCCACCAGCAGGTGACAAAACTCGTCCGGATGCGAAATAAACGGCGCATGGGCCGCTTTGGCGAAGATGTACGACTCGCTGTGTGGCCAGAGTTTATCCAGCATCGGCACCACTTTGCGCGGCACCAGACCATCGAGATAGCCATACAATCGCAAAAACGGCATGGACACGTTTTGCAGCGGCTGGCGGAGATCGACCGTTTTCAGTATTTCCAGCCCACCATTGAGCACGTCAACCTTCGGCATCGGCAGCGCCAGAACGGTTTTCTTCAGCGCTCGCGCATCCTGGCGTGCCGTTTCTGTACCCATGGTTTGTAACGCAAGGAACCGTTCTACCGTGCGCTGAAAATCGTCACTGAGTTGCTGCTGGAAACCTGCCAGCACGTCCGGTTTGATCCCCGGCCAATCGTCACGAGCACTAAAACATGGCGACGACGCCACGGTGACCAGCGCCTGAACCCGCTCGGGATGGGTTAACGCAATCTGGCTTGCCACCAGTCCGCCCAAACTCCAGCCTAACCAGATAGCTTTGTCCGGCGCTTGTCGCAGCACGACTTCAGCCATATCAGCAAGTGACATCGCACCAAATCCCTGGCTGCGCCCGAAGCCGGGCAGATCAACGAGATGCAGCGTAAAATGCGAGCTAAGTTCCTCATCAATGCAACGCCACACTTCGGCATTCAGTCCCCATCCGTGCAGCAGCACAAGATGAACATTCCCCTGACCTTTGGTCTGCCACCAGATGTTATTCATCCGCTATTGTTCTCTTTTTACTTACAAGGATGAACATATGCTAACAGTACCGGGATTATGCTGGCTATGCCGAATGCCCCTGGCGTTAGGTCATTGGGGGATTTGTTCGGTATGCTCTCGCGCCACCCGTACAGATAAAACGTTATGCCCACAATGTGGATTACCCGCAACACACTCCCATCTTCCCTGTGGTCGCTGCCTGCAAAAACCACCGCCGTGGCAAAGACTGGTCACGGTTGCCGACTATGCACCGCCGTTAAGTCCGCTCATCCACCAGCTTAAGTTTTCCCGGCGTTGCGAAATCGCCAGCGCCCTGTCACGTCTGTTACTATTGGAAGTCTTACACGCTCGTCGCGCCACCGGTTTGCAATTGCCGGACCGCATCATCAGCGTGCCGTTATGGCAGCGGCGTCACTGGCGTCGGGGATTTAATCAGAGCGATTTGCTGTGTCAGCCGTTATCACGCTGGTTGCACTGCCAATGGGATAGCGAAGCCGTCACACGTACACGGGCCACTGCGACCCAGCATTTTCTTAGCGCCCGGCTGCGCAAACGCAACCTGAAAAATGCCTTTCGCCTTGAATTGCCGGTGCAAGGTCGCCATATGGTGATAGTGGATGATGTCGTTACCACCGGAAGTACCGTCGCAGAGATTGCGCAGTTGCTTTTACGCAATGGTGCGGCGACTGTCCAGGTCTGGTGCCTTTGTCGAACCTTGTAGAGCCTCGATGATGGGCGTATTATAACCAACTAAAATAGTCAACTATTAGGCCATTACTATGATCCGTATTTCCGATGCTGCACAAGCGCACTTTGCCAAACTGCTGGCAAATCAGGAAGAAGGGACACAAATCCGCGTATTTGTGATTAACCCTGGCACGCCTAACGCTGAATGTGGTGTTTCTTATTGTCCGCCGGACGCTGTGGAAGCCACCGACACTGCCCTGAAATTTGACCTGCTGACCGCGTATGTTGATGAGTTAAGCGCGCCTTACCTGGAAGATGCAGAGATCGACTTTGTTACTGACCAGTTGGGTTCTCAGCTGACGCTGAAAGCCCCGAACGCCAAAATGCGCAAAGTAGCTGACGATGCGCCGCTGATGGAGCGCGTGGAGTATATGCTGCAGTCGCAGATCAACCCACAGCTTGCCGGTCACGGTGGTCGCGTTTCGCTGATGGAAATCACCGAAGACGGTTACGCCATTCTGCAATTTGGCGGCGGTTGTAACGGTTGTTCAATGGTCGATGTGACGCTGAAAGAAGGGATCGAAAAGCAGCTGCTGAACGAATTCCCGGAGCTGAAAGGTGTACGCGATCTCACCGAACACCAGCGCGGCGAACACTCTTACTACTAAGTTATCCTCTCTTTTATAGATTGCCCGGTGCGACGCTAAAGCTTCTTATCGGGCCGTCTGCCAGGCGTTGGCGCTACATTGCCTCGGCAAATCCAGTCCCTACGTTTCCCCGCGATAATATGACCAACCTCTCATAATTTAAATTTACCCCGCTCTGGTGATTCTCAAACGCCAGATGTTACCCGTATCATTCACGTGGGTACCAAACATACTCCTGACATCTGACTACAATAATTAGTTTTAGTGGGTATCAGTCGTGGTGCCGCAATATCTCTGTTCCCGATTGGGATAATTAGAGTTTGTCGTCAGAAAATTGACGTTACCCATAACAAATGAAAGGCCAGGTAAATCATGCCATTAGTCATTGTTGCTATCGGTGTAATCTTGTTGTTGCTCCTGATGATCCGCTTCAAAATGAACGGATTCATCGCTCTCGTCCTCGTGGCGCTTGCTGTTGGATTAATGCAGGGAATGCCGCTGGATAAAGTTATTGGCTCCATCAAAGCTGGTGTCGGCGGGACGCTCGGTAGCCTTGCCCTGATCATGGGTTTTGGCGCGATGCTGGGCAAAATGCTGGCAGACTGCGGTGGTGCACAGCGTATCGCCACCACGCTGATTGCCAAATTTGGTAAAAAACACATCCAATGGGCGGTAGTGTTAACCGGTTTTACTGTCGGTTTTGCCCTGTTCTATGAAGTGGGCTTCGTGCTAATGCTGCCGCTGGTGTTTACCATCGCGGCTTCCGCGAATATTCCGCTGCTGTATGTTGGTGTACCAATGGCGGCTGCGCTGTCTGTGACCCACGGCTTCCTGCCGCCACATCCGGGCCCAACTGCGATTGCCACCATTTTCAATGCCGATATGGGTAAGACCCTGCTGTACGGAACTATTCTGGCAATCCCAACCGTTATTCTCGCGGGTCCGGTTTACGCTCGCGTGCTGAAAGGTATCGATAAGCCAATCCCGGAAGGTCTGTACAGCGCGAAAACCTTCAGCGAAGAAGAGATGCCAAGCTTTGGCGTCAGCGTCTGGACTTCTCTGGTGCCGGTTGTGCTGATGGCGATGCGTGCAATTGCCGAAATGATCCTGCCGAAAGGTCACGCTTTCCTGCCGGTGGCGGAGTTCCTCGGTGACCCGGTAATGGCAACGCTGATTGCCGTGTTGATTGCGATGTTCACCTTTGGTCTGAACCGTGGTCGTTCAATGGATCAGATTAACGACACGCTGGTTTCTTCCATCAAAATCATCGCGATGATGCTGTTGATCATCGGTGGTGGCGGTGCGTTCAAGCAGGTGCTGGTAGACAGCGGCGTGGACAAATACATTGCTTCCATGATGCACGAAACCAACATTTCTCCGCTGCTGATGGCCTGGTCGATTGCCGCCGTACTGCGTATCGCGCTGGGTTCCGCAACCGTTGCGGCAATCACTGCGGGGGGTATCGCGGCACCACTGATTGCAACGACAGGCGTTAGCCCGGAGCTGATGGTTATTGCGGTTGGTTCCGGTAGTGTGATTTTCTCTCACGTGAACGATCCGGGCTTCTGGCTGTTCAAAGAGTACTTTAACCTGACTATCGGCGAGACCATCAAGTCCTGGTCGATGCTGGAAACCATTATCTCGGTGTGCGGTCTGGTAGGCTGTCTGCTGCTGAATATGGTGATTTGATAATACTGACTGCCGGATGCATCGCATCCGGCATCAACCGCTCTCTACTGCTTCTTCGCAGCCGCTCTGCGCCGTCTGTCCAAATCCTTCAGCAACTTGTTCACGCCATCATCGGCAAACATCGACTCAAGCGTTGCAGAAAGCTTACGTCGCCAGTTTTTATACTGGTAACTGGTGCCGGGGATATTCACCGGGTCCGCCATATCCAGCCAGTCTTCTGGCTGAAGCCCTAACAGAGCACTGTTACTATCAGCGATATAACGTTGCAAACCACGATTAAGCATCGGCGTCATCGACATTAACGATGCCTTATGCCCCGCACGTTTTGGCAGGCAACCATGTTTATGCAGTGCATCCAGTAACCCTTGCTTCGCCAGTTCGCGATCCTGATACAGACCGCGCAATACCACTTCATCCGGGTACAGCCCCAGCGTTTTGCCCAGTGTTAAATCCCCGCTCTCCCAGTAGCCACGCAGTGTAGGCAGGTCGTGTGTCGCCGCAACCGCCATCGACTGCTCCGGATACGCTTTCGGCGCGCGGAATGTCTTCTCGTGGTCACTTTCGAAATAGAGCACTTTGTAGGAGTACACACCGCTGCTGCGTAGTTTACCGACAATCTCTACCGGTACAGTGCCGAGGTCTTCACCAATCACCATGCAGCGATGGCGCTTACTTTCGAGTGCCAGAATCGAGAGCAGATCATCTACCGGATAGTGAACATACGCGCCCTGATCTGCCGTCTCGCCATACGGTATCCACCACAAACGCAGCATCGACATCACATGGTCAATTCGCAACGCGCCGCAGTTTTGCATATTGGCACGCAACAGCTCGATAAACGGTTCATAGGCACGCGCGGTGATGATATGCGGATCCATCGGCGGCAATCCCCAGTTCTGCCCCAGCGGGCCGAGGATATCCGGCGGTGCGCCCACCGACGCTTTCAGGCAATACAACTCCCGGTCGCACCAGGTTTCTGCTCCACCTTCCGCTACGCCAACCGCCAGATCACGGTACAAACCAATCGGCATTTCATGGCCCTGGCTTATCTCCCAGCAGGCGGCAAACTGGCTGTAAGCCAGCCACTGCAACCAGAGATAAAAATCGACGTCATCACGATGTTCTTCGCAGAACTGACGCACTTCTGGTGAATCCACGTTCTGATACATCTTTGGCCATGCAGGCCAGCCCCAGCGCATTTCGTCTTCTTTCACTTGCTGGGCATGTAACGCGTCAAACGCCGCCTGCCAGAACAGGCTGTCGCCCTGCTCTGCAACAAACTGGCGAAACGCGGCCATCTGCTCATCATCACGTTGCGCAAAACCTTTCCACGCCATCCGCAATGCTGTCATTTTCAGCGCAGTGACGGTGGAGTAATCGACCCAGTCGGCATCCCGTGCCTGTTGCAGCGTCTGTTGCGTGGTCGGTAACTGCCACCAGGCCTGAGCCTCTTCGCTAAGATGGAAATCTTCGACGGCGTTAACGTCGATATAAACCACATTTAGCCAGCGACGAGAAGACGGGCTATACGGACTGGCACTTTCCGGATTTGCCGGATAGAGCGCATGAATCGGGTTCAGACCGATGAAAGCCCCGCCACGTTTTGCCACATCCACCAGCATCACTTTGAGATCGCCAAAATCCCCAATACCCCAGTTTTTTTCCGATCGCAGCGTATAAAGCTGGACGCAGGCGCCCCACAGCTTTTGTTTATTCAGCAACGCCTGCGGTTCGTAACAGCGTTTCGGGGCGACAATCACCCGACAATGCGCGCGCTGGTCGTCCTGGGTGAGTGTCAACGTGTGATAACCTTCCGGCAACTTCGTCGGTAAATTGAACGCTTTGCCCCCCGTTACATGGCCTTTGTACTGCGTTCCTTCTTCGGTGGTCAGCAGCCAGCTATACTCGCCGCTGCCCTCCACCGCCATCGGCATTTTTTTGCCGCTGGTATAGACCATGACATTCGGGACTGGCGTTACCGCCACTTTCGTGGCGGTACGTTGATGCATCGCGTCAAGCAAACGCCGTTTGGTTTCGGCGCTAATCGACTGCGGTTTACCGTGGGCATTGATGTAATTGGGGCTGATCCCCGCCGCCAGCGCGGCATTATCCAGACGTTTGCTTTCCATCGAGCTTCCTTAGCGTTTTGCCTGCCAGATACGAGCCTGATAATCGCGAATAGAGCGATCCGAGCTAAACATACCGCAGCGGGCGGTATTGAGGATCGCCGCGCGAGTCCAGGCCTCCTGGTCGCGGTACAGCACATCCACCTGCTTTTGTGCCTCTACATAGGCTGCGAAATCCGCCATTACCAGATACGGATCGCCGCCCTGTTTGCCGATACTGTGCAGCATCTGGTCGAAGGCATGCTTATCGCCGTCGCTGTATTTACCGCTTTCCAGCTCTTTCAATACTGCGTCCAGCACCTTATCTTTCTTCCGCCATTTCACCGGGTCGTAGCCTTTGGCCAGAATTGCCTTCACTTGTTCCACGGTATGACCAAAAATAAAGATATTTTCTTCACCAACTTTTTCGGCGATTTCGACGTTAGCACCATCCAGCGTACCGACAGTAAGCGCACCATTGAGCGCCAGTTTCATATTGCCGGTACCGGAAGCTTCTTTACCTGCAGTCGAAATTTGTTCGGAGATATCCGCCGCCGGGATCAGTTTTTCCGCCGCCGAAACGCAATAATCCGGCAGGAACACCACCTTCAACTTATCGCCAACCTGTGGATCGTTGTTGATCACATCAGCCACTTTGTTGATCGCAAAGATAATATTCTTCGCCAGGTAGTAGCCCGGTGCCGCTTTCGCGCCGAAGAGGAAGACGCGCGGTACGCGGTCAGCCTGCGGGTTTTCACGAATTTCTTTATACAACGCCAGAATATGCAGCAAATTCAGGTGCTGACGTTTGTACTCATGCAGGCGTTTGATCTGAATATCGAAAATCGCCTGTGGATTGATCTCAATACCGGTACGAACTTTCACAAACTCCGCCAGACGGACTTTATTCGCCTGCTTGATCTCGCGATATTGCTGACGGAATTTCGCGTCATCAGCGAATTTTTCCAGATTGATCAGTTGATCGAGATCGTTAGCCCACTCTTTTTTCAGTGATTTATCCAACAGAGCCGCAAGTGCCGGGTTGCACTGTTTGATCCAGCGACGAGGGGTAATACCATTGGTGACGTTATGGAATTTGTTCGGCCACAGCTGGTGATATTCCGGGAACAGATCTTTCACCACCAGATCTGAATGCAGCGCCGCTACACCGTTCACCGCGAAACCGCCAACCACACACAGGTTCGCCATATGCACTTGTTTGTCGTGTACCACCGCCAGTTTGGCCCACACTTTTTCATCGCCCGGCCAGTTTTTTTCCACCAGCGTTTTAAAGCGTGTATTAATTTCGTTAATAATCTGCATGTGGCGCGGCAGTAAGCCTTTCACCAGTTTCACATCCCAGCGTTCCAGCGCTTCTGGCATCAGGGTATGGTTGGTGTAAGCAAAAGTTTTGCTGGTGATGGCCCAGGCGTCATCCCAGCTCATCTGGTGCTCATCGATCAGCACGCGCAGCAGTTCTGGAATCGCGATAGTCGGGTGGGTATCGTTCAGTTGAATAACTTCGTAATCTGCCAGCTCGTGCAGTTTACGCCCCGCCAAATGATGGCGACGCAGAATATCCGCTACCGAACAAGCACACTGGAAGTATTGCTGCATCAGGCGCAGCTTTTTACCGGCAGTATGGTTGTCGTTTGGATAGAGGACTTTGGTCAGTTTTTCCGCGTTGATGCCCTGTTGTTCGGCACGCAGGAAATCTCCGTCGTTAAATTTTGTCAGATCAAACGGATGCGCATGCGTCGCCTGCCACAGACGCAGCGGCTGCGCCACGCCATTACGATAACCGACAACGGGAAGATCCCACGCTTGACCGGTAATGGTAAATTCCGGCTCCCAGCGTCCGTCTTTCGTCACTTTACCGCCAATTCCTACCTGCACATCCAGTGCTTCGTTGTGGCGGAACCACGGGTAGTTACCGCGATGCCAGTCATCCGGCGCTTCAACCTGTTTGCCATCGACAAAAGACTGGCGGAACAAGCCATATTGATAGTTAAGACCATAACCCGTCGCAGACTGACCGACAGTTGCCATTGAGTCGAGGAAGCACGCAGCCAGACGTCCCAGACCACCGTTACCCAGCGCCGGGTCGATCTCTTCTTCCAGCAGGTCAGTCAGGTTGATGTCATAAGCCTTCAACGAATCCTGTACATCCTGATACCAGCCAAGATTCAACAGGTTGTTACCCGTCAGGCGTCCAATCAAAAACTCCATTGAGATATAGTTAACATGTCGCTGATTGGCCACCGGTTTAGCGAATGGCTGGGCACGTAGCATTTCCGCCAGGGCTTCACTCACTGCCAGCCACCACTGGCGAGGGGTCATTTCAGCCGCAGAATTTAAGCCATAACGCTGCCACTGACGTGAAAGCGCTTCCTGAAATTGCTTATCGTTAAAAATAGGTTGTGACATAGGAGTTCCACTTTTCTTAGATTTTCAACACAACGTTATCGCTAGTTTGCCAGGCTCGATGTTGACCTTCCTCATCCTGCGGGGGATTAGGCAGGGAGGAGTTGCGGGGATGAGCAAGGAAATGTGATCTCGACCACTTAAACCTAGTGCAATCCACAGGATTAGCAGCAAATCAATGCCATACAGCGCAGAAAATCTGTATCTAAGTGCAAAAAATGGCCGTTGTGTATTTTCAAAAGGCGGAAGGTAACTCTATAAATTAAGTAAAGGAGTGAAACAGTTTCATAAGTAAAACATCCAGTTTGCTCCATCTCATTCTTAATAGGTTTATTAAGATCCTCTTTTTAGATGGCTCTTTCATCAGGAATTGAGAAGACTCCTTTGCTTAAATGAAACTGATGAACATGAGGAAACTACCGTAAAACCCAGTATTCACGCTGCATCAGCGTCGTTATTAGGTGAGTTGTTAATAAACATTTGGAATTGTGACACAGTGCAAATTCAGACACATAAAAAAACGTCATCGCTTGCATTAGAAGGGTTTCTGGCCGACCTTATAACCATTAATTACGAAGCGCAAAAAAAATAATATTTCCTCATTTTCCACAGTGAAGTGATTAACTATGCTGATTCCGTCAAAATTAAGTCGTCCGGTTCGACTCGACCATACCGTGGTTCGTGAGCGCCTGCTGGCTAAACTTTCCGGCGCGAACAACTTCCGGCTGGCGCTGATCACGAGTCCTGCGGGCTACGGAAAAACCACACTCATTTCTCAATGGGCGGCAGGCAAAAACGATTTGGGCTGGTACTCGCTGGATGAGGGCGATAACCAGCAAGAGCGTTTCGCCAGCTATTTCATTGCCGCCGTGCAACAGGCAACCAACGGTCACTGTGCGATTTGTGAGACGATGGCGCAAAAACGGCAATATGCCAGCCTGACGTCACTCTTCGCTCAGCTTTTCATTGAGCTGGCGGAATGGCATAGCCCACTTTATCTGGTCATCGATGACTACCATCTGATCACTAATCCGGTGATCCACGAGTCAATGCGCTTCTTTATTCGCCATCAACCAGAAAATCTCACCCTGGTGGTGCTGTCACGCAATCTTCCGCAACTGGGCATTGCCAATCTGCGTGTTCGCGACCAACTGCTGGAAATTGGCAGTCAGCAACTGGCGTTTACCCACCAGGAAGCGAAGCAGTTTTTTGATTGCCGCCTGTCATCGCCGATTGAAGCCGCAGAAAGCAGTCGGATTTGCGATGACGTTTCCGGTTGGGCGACTGCGCTACAGTTAATTGCCCTCTCCGCCCGGCAGAATACCCACTCAGCCCATAAGTCGGCACGTCGCCTGGCGGGAATCAATGCCAGTCATCTTTCGGATTATCTGGTCGATGAGGTTTTGGACAACGTCGATCTCGCAACGCGCCATTTTCTGTTGAAAAGCGCCATTTTGCGCTCAATGAACGATGCACTCATCACTCGTGTGACCGGCGAAGAAAACGGGCAAATGCGCCTCGAAGAGATTGAGCGTCAGGGGCTGTTTTTACAGCGGATGGATGATAGCGGCGAGTGGTTCTGCTATCACCCGCTGTTTGGCAACTTCCTGCGCCAGCGCTGCCAGTGGGAACTGGCGGCTGAGCTGCCGAAAATCCACAGTGCCGCCGCAGAAAGCTGGATGGCCCAGGGATTCCCCAGCGAAGCGATTCATCATGCGCTGGCGGCAGGCGATGCGCTGATGCTGCGCGATATTCTGCTTAATCACGCCTGGAGTTTGTTCAACCACAGCGAACTTTCGCTACTTGAAGAGTCACTTAAAGCCCTGCCATGGGAGAGTTTGCTGGAAAATCCGCAGTTGGTGTTATTACAAGCGTGGCTGATGCAAAGCCAGCATCGCTACGGCGAAGTAAACACCCTGCTGGCTCGTGCTGAACATGAAATCAAAGACATCAGAGAAGGCACCATGCACGCAGAATTTAATGCTCTGCGCGCCCAGGTGGCGATTAACGATGGTAACCCGGATGAAGCTGAACGGCTGGCAAAACTGGCACTGGAAGAACTGCCTCCCGGCTGGTTCTACAGCCGCATTGTAGCAACTTCGGTGTTGGGTGAAGTATTGCACTGCAAAGGGGAACTGACCCGCTCACTGGCGTTAATGCAGCAAACCGAACAGATGGCACGCCAGCACGATGTCTGGCACTACGCTTTGTGGAGTTTAATCCAGCAAAGCGAAATTCTGTTTGCTCAGGGTTTCCTGCAAACCGCGTGGGAAACGCAGGAAAAAGCATTCCAGCTGATCAACGAGCAGCATCTGGAACAGCTGCCAATGCATGAATTTCTGGTACGTATCCGAGCACAACTGTTATGGGCCTGGGCACGGCTGGACGAAGCCGAAGCATCGGCACGCAGCGGGATTGAAGTTTTGTCGTCTTATCAGCCACAGCAACAGCTCCAGTGCCTGGCAATGTTGATTCAATGCTCGCTGGCCCGAGGTGATTTGGATAACGCCCGTAGCCAACTGAATCGTCTGGAAAACCTGCTGGGAAATGGCAAATATCACAGCGACTGGATCTCTAACGCAAACAAAGTCCGGGTCATTTACTGGCAAATGACCGGCGACAAAGCTGCCGCCGCCAACTGGTTGCGTCACACAGCCAAACCGGAGTTTGCGAATAACCACTTCCTGCAAGGTCAATGGCGCAACATCGCCCGTGCACAAATATTGCTGGGCGAGTTTGAACCGGCAGAAATTGTTCTTGAAGAACTCAATGAAAACGCCCGCAGTCTGCGGTTAATGAGCGATCTCAACCGTAACCTGTTGCTGCTTAATCAACTATACTGGCAGGCCGGTCGCAAAAATGATGCCCAGCGTGTGTTGCTGGAGGCATTAAAACTGGCGAATCGTACCGGATTTATCAGTCACTTTGTCATCGAAGGCGAAGCGATGGCGCAACAGTTACGCCAACTGATTCAACTCAATACGTTGCCTGAGCTGGAACAGCATCGCGCACAGCGTATTCTGCGGGAAATAAATCAACATCATCGGCATAAATTCGCCCATTTTGATGAGAATTTCGTTGAACGTCTGCTAAATCATCCGGAAGTACCAGAATTGATCCGTACCAGCCCGCTGACCCAACGCGAATGGCAGGTATTGGGGCTGATTTACTCCGGTTACAGCAATGAACAAATTGCAGGCGAGCTGGAAGTGGCGGCAACCACCATCAAAACGCATATCCGCAATCTGTACCAAAAACTCGGTGTCGCCCACCGTCAGGCCGCGGTACAACACGCGCAGAAACTGCTGAAGATGATGGGATATGGGGTGTGAGTTTAGCCGGATAATACGTCGGATCCGGCTTACATCTTTATATCATTCAATGCTCACCCGCGTTACGCCATCCGCCTCCACCAGACTAAACCGCACTGGCAAGAAACGCTCCACCACCGCGATATTGGTCAGCAGATGGCATGAGGGATGGGCGACCGTAAATTCTCCCGCCCCCGCCAGCGCCATCGGTAGCACCAACTGGTCGGCGAGATATTCCCCCACCGCCGCCGGGCTCGCCAGGTAACGTTTCACCTCTTGCACTAACTGCGCAGCCACCACTTCGGCACTGACGCGCTTTTCACCGACGACAAAAAAGCGTTCAGTGATATTTTCACTTTCAACTTCCAGCGAGACGGTATTACCCGGCCCCTGGTCGCGCGGCAGGTTATGAACATTCTGCTCATGCAGGGAAAAACTACCCGCCAACGTAGCGATTTCACGCTCAGCGACATGGCGTGGCACACCAGCCAGTAGCACCTCTCCACGCATCCGCACAATGTTCCCGCGCTCGCCAAGTTGCAAGGTGTTAAACGATGCCACGGGCGAGACTTCCGTCGCCACCACGCCGCCTCCGGCAGGATAAAAACCGTGACGTAACAGCGTGGTTTGCTGATGAATTCCTATTTTTGCCAGCAGCGGCTCCAGCACCCGGCGGATAAAATCCGCAGGCGGGGCCGACGGGTTATCGGTACCTCCGCTCACTTCAACACGCGAAGGACCATCGGCAAACCACAGCGCGGGCAGTACCGTTTGTAGTACCAGCGTGCAACTTCCGGCGCTACCAATAGCAAAGCGGTAGTCGCCACCGCGCACGGTACCGGGCCGGAAGACCAGACGCTGCGACCCCAGCTCCGCGCCCTCCACCGTTGCTCCGCAAATTTCCGTCGCCGCCTTTACAGCCGTCAGATGCTGGCGCAACAGTCCCGGTTTTGCCCGTCCGGCACGAATGCCGGTGATGGTAAACGGCTTGCCGGTTATCATCGACAGACTCAGTGCCGAACGCAGGATCTGCCCGCCGCCTTCGCCCTGTGCGCCATCCAGCGCAATCATCCTTTTCATCATTTATCCTTTTACACACACCACCTGACGCAGGGTGTAGATAACTTCCACCAGATCGCTTTGTGCCGCCATCACCGCGTCGATATCTTTATACGCCATCGGGATTTCGTCGATCACTTCGGCATCTTTACGGCATTCCACATGCGCGGTGGCACGAATTTGATCTTCCACGCTGAACAGTTTTTTCGCTTTAGTACGGCTCATTACCCGCCCGGCACCGTGGCTGCACGAACAGAACGACTCTTCATTTCCCAGCCCACGGACAATAAAGCTTTTCGCCCCCATCGAACCGGGAATAATTCCATATTGACCAGCACGCGCAGACACCGCGCCTTTACGCGTCACATAGATCTCTTCGCCAAAGTGCTGTTCTTTTTGCACATAGTTGTGGTGACAGTTGATCTCTTCCATCGCCAGCGTTTGTGGCTGTCTTACCGTTTTCTGCGTAACGCTCTGCAACGCCGTTACCACATTTTCCATCATCGCATCGCGGTTAAGGCTGGCAAAAAGCTGCGCCCAGGCCACCGCTTTCAGGTAATCATCAAAGTATTCCGTACCTTCCATAAAGTACGCCAGGTCACGCGATGGCAACGTTTCAAGCGTTTCCTGCATCTCTTTTTGTGCCAGATCGATAAAGTAAGTCCCGATGGCATTACCAATTCCGCGTGAACCGGAGTGCAGCATAATCCACACCTGGTCCGACTCATCAAGGCAGATTTCAATAAAGTGGTTACCCGTTCCCAGCGTTCCCAGATGTTTATAGTTATTAGTGTTAAGGAAACGCGGATATTTTTGCGTTAACCACTGATAACCAGCTTCCAGCTCGGCCCATTTAGCATCGACGTTAACAGGCGGATGCTCCCATGCGCCTTTATCACGACGGCTACGATTATTGGAACGTCCGTGCGGCACGGCAGTTTCAATCGCCTGACGCAGCTCCGCCAGGTTTTCAGGCAGGTCAGCCGCCGTTAACGCAGTTCGCAGTGCGTTCATTCCACAACCGATATCTACCCCCACCGCCGCCGGAATAATCGCCCCTTTGGTCGGGATAACGCTACCAATGGTGGAACCTTTACCCAGATGTACATCAGGCATTACCGCAATATGTTTGAAAATAAACGGCATCTTCGCCGTATTTATCAGTTGCTGACGCGCATCGTCTTCTACCGGTACGCCTTTGGTCCACATTTTTACCGGGACATTTTCAGTGGTCAGTAATTCGTAATTCATTTTGTTTTTCTCTTTTCGTTGTTTGCTGTCCAGATAATTGCATCCGTCGTGCCAGAAAATTAAATAAGCAGATTAATTTTTTAATTCATTGTTTTTAATAGATTAAATCTTTACGTCCGTAAACGGAGATTTCCCGCAAAGCCAATTCGCCGATAATGAAATATCGTCTTTTATAAGGATATCTAAGATGCGTAAAACAGTGGCTTTTGGCTTTGTCGGCACCGTACTGGATTATGCCGGGCGCGGCAGTCAGCGCTGGTCGAAATGGCGTCCGTCACTCTGTGTATGCCAGCAAGAATCGTTAGTTATCAATCGACTGGAATTATTGCACGACGCCCGCTCGCGCTCGCTATTTGAAACGCTGAAACGCGATATCGCCAGCGTTTCGCCAGAAACAGAAGTGGTGAGCGTTGAGATTGAACTGCATAACCCGTGGGATTTCGAGGAGGTTTACGCCTGCCTGCATGATTTCGCCCGTGGTTACGCGTTCGAACCTGATAAAGAAGACTATTTAATTCACATCACCACCGGTACCCACGTCGCGCAGATTTGCTGGTTTCTGCTGGCGGAAGCACGTTACCTGCCCGCCAGGTTAATACAATCTTCGCCACCGCGTAAAAAAGAACAGCCGCGCGGTGCAGGTGAAGTGACAATTATCGATCTCGATTTAAGCCGTTATAACGCTATAGCCAGCCGCTTTGCCGAAGAACGCCAGCAAACCCTCGATTTCCTCAAATCCGGCATTGCCACGCGTAACGCCCACTTCAACCGCATGATTGAGCAGATCGAAAAAGTGGCGATCAAATCTCGCGCACCGATCCTGCTTAACGGCCCGACCGGTGCGGGTAAGTCGTTTCTGGCACGACGCATCTTCGAGTTAAAACAGGCGCGGCATCAGTTTAGCGGCGCGTTTGTGGAGGTGAACTGTGCCACTCTGCGCGGCGATACCGCCATGTCCGCGCTGTTTGGTCATGTGAAAGGCGCGTTTACCGGGGCGCGGGAATCTCGTGAAGGATTATTACGCAGCGCCAACGGCGGCATGTTGTTTCTTGATGAGATTGGCGAACTGGGCGCAGACGAACAGGCGATGTTGCTGAAAGCCATTGAAGAGAAAACCTTTTACCCGTTTGGCAGCGATCGCCAGGTGAGCAGTGATTTTCAGCTGATCGCCGGAACGGTGCGCGATTTGCGCCAGCTGGTTGCCGAAGGCAAATTTCGCGAAGACCTGTACGCGCGGATCAATCTCTGGACCTTCACCCTGCCGGGGCTACGCCAGCGCCAGGAAGATATTGAACCTAACCTGGATTATGAAGTGGAGCGCCACGCCTCACTTACCGGCGACAGCGTGCGTTTTAACACCGAAGCGAGGCGCGCCTGGCTGGCCTTTGCGACATCATCTCAGGCAGCATGGCGCGGTAACTTTCGCGAACTTTCTGCCAGCGTCACACGCATGGCGACGTTTGCCGATAGTGGGCGTATCACCCTTGAAACCGTAGAAGATGAGATAAACCGTCTACGCTACAACTGGCAGGATAGCCGCTCTTCTGCGCTTAAGCAGCTACTGGGCGCTGAAGCGGAAAACATCGACCTCTTTGATCGGCTGCAACTGGAACACGTTATCGCTATCTGCCGTCAGGCAAAATCGCTTTCCGCTGCCGGGCGTGAACTCTTTGATGTTTCGCGCCAGGGCAAAGCCAGCGTCAACGACGCGGATCGGCTACGCAAATACCTGGCGCGTTTTGGTCTGACGTGGGAAGCCGTGCAGGATCAGCACAGCTCCAGCTGAATATGATGGTCTGTCAGCACCTGCATCACGCTCGCTGGTGGCGGGGCGTCGGTGTAGACGGCATCGACCATGCTGATGCTGCCCATATTGACCATCGCATTACGGCCAAATTTCGAGTGATCGACAACCAGCATAACGTGGCGCGAGTTCTCAATAATAGCGCGTTTGGTGCGAACTTCGTGGTAATCGAACTCCAGCAGCGAGCCGTCGCTATCGATGCCGCTGATCCCCAGAATCCCGAAATCAAGGCGGAACTGGGAGATAAAATCGAG
Source organism: Escherichia sp. MOD1-EC6021 (assembly GCF_002965245.1). NCBI lineage: Bacteria > Pseudomonadati > Pseudomonadota > Gammaproteobacteria > Enterobacterales > Enterobacteriaceae > Escherichia > Escherichia sp. MOD1-EC6021. Next base: position 86,687 of record NZ_PTRU01000009.1, read on the forward strand.
CGTCGCTTCGCCAATGATCCCACCATCGCGGCTGCGTAATTCGCCACCTGCAAGAATGATGCGAAAATCTTCTTTCACCATCAGCGTGTTAGCGACGTTGAGATTGTTGGTCACAATGCGCAAATTGCTGTGATTAAGCAGCGCGTGCGCCACCGCTTCCGGCGTGGTGCCGATATCGATAAACAGCGTTGAGCCGTTGGGGATTTGCTCCGCCACTTTGCGGGCAATACGCTCTTTTTCTTCGGTCTGGGTGGCCTTGCGATCGTGCCACGGTGTGTTAACCGAACTGGAAGGCAGCGCCGCGCCGCCATGGTGACGCAGGATCAGGTTTTGCTCCGCCAGCTCGTTGAGGTCACGACGAATAGTCTGCGGGCTGACGGAGAAGTGCTCCACCAGTTCTTCGGTGCTGACATAACCCTGCTGTTTAACCAGTTCAATAATACCGTTGTGACGTTGTGTTTGTTTCATTTATAAATCCCTGGAATTATTTTCGTTTTCGCGCATTAAGCGAATCAACAAAAGCCATCGCTAAACCCACGGCTAACCCGGCGATGTGTGCTCCGTTCGCCATCGACATCCCAAACAAATCAAACCATCCGGCGACAATCCAGATCAGTGCAAAGATGATTAACCCACGTTGCAGGTAAATGCCACTTTGCGGATCGCGTTCGCCGCGTAGCCAGACGTACCCCATCAGTGCATACACCACGCCAGAAAGCCCGCCAAACCACGGCCCGCTGAATTTTTGCTGCACATAGCCGCTTAACAGGGCGCTAATCAGAGTAATGACAATTAGCTTACCGCTACCGAGACGTTTTTCCACCGCGCCGCCGAGATACCACCACCAGAGCAGGTTAAAGAGGATATGCATCAGCGAGAAGTGCATTAATGCATGAGTGAAGTAACGCCAGAACTCAAATTTCAGTGTCGGATCGAATGGCCAGGCCAGCCATAACATCACTTCCTGATCACCGAGAATTTGCATGGCGATAAACACCACCACGCAGGCGATCATCATCACCCAGGTCACCGGACCTGCGCGTTCACGCAAGGCAGCAAAGAAGGGATAACGGCGATAATGCAGGCCGCTGCCGGTATGGCCCGCCTGCCAGCTGGCCGCCAGATAACGAGGATCTGCCGGGTTTTCGAGAAAACGCGCCAGCTCCGCCCGCACGCGTTCGGCCTGGGACTCATCCGCCAGCCAGACATCGCTTTGGTTATGTTGTTGAATCGTGAGGATAACACCCTGCGTCGCCATGTAATCAACAAACGCCTGCGCCACGCGGGGGTTAGCAAAAGAGGTAATCATCAACATCGTTGCTGTCGCTTATTCCACACAAAAGGGGACAGTATAAAGCGTTACGCGCCGTACGCCACCTCTGCAGGAAACTGACGCTGCCAGGCTTCAAAGCCGCCATCAATGCTGTAGACCACATCGTAGCCCTGTTGTAGCAGATACTGCGCCGCGCCTTTGCTGCTATTACCGTGGTAACACATCACCATGACTGGCGTATCGAAGTCGTTATCACGCATAAACGCGCCCAATGTGTCGTTGGTTAAATGGAAAGCCTGCACCGCATGCCCCATTGCGAAACTCTGTGGATCGCGAATATCGACCAGCACCGCCTCTTTTTCCTGCAACTTCTGGTGCGCGTCGGCAACGTTAATACATTCGAACTGATCCATGCGTCTCTCTTTCTTTACAAACAAGTGGGCAAATTTACCGCACAGTTTACGTCGAAGCGGCAGATAAACGCCATAATGTTATACATATCACTCTAAAATGTTTTTTCAATGTTACCCAAAGCGCGATTCTTTGCTAATATGTTCGATAACGAACATTTATGAGCTTTAACGAAAGTGAATGAGGGCAGCATGGAAACCAAAGATCTGATTGTGATAGGTGGCGGCATCAATGGTGCTGGTATCGCGGCAGACGCCGCTGGACGCGGTTTATCCGTGCTGATGCTGGAGGCGCAGGATCTCGCTTGTGCGACCTCTTCCGCCAGTTCAAAACTCATTCATGGTGGCCTGCGCTACCTTGAGCACTATGAATTCCGCCTGGTCAGCGAGGCGCTGGCTGAACGTGAAGTGTTGCTGAAAATGGCCCCCCATATCGCGTTCCCGATGCGTTTTCGCCTGCCGCATCGCCCGCATCTGCGTCCGGCGTGGATGATCCGTATTGGTCTGTTTATGTACGATCATCTGGGTAAGCGTACCAGCCTGCCGGGATCTACCGGTTTGCGTTTTGGCGCAAATTCAGTGTTAAAACCGGAAATTAAGCGCGGATTCGAATATTCCGACTGTTGGGTAGACGACGCCCGTCTGGTACTCGCCAACGCCCAGATGGTGGTGCGTAAAGGCGGTGAAGTGCTTACCCGTACTCGTGCCACTTCTGCTCGCCGCGAAAACGGCCTGTGGATTGTGGAAGCAGAAGATATTGATACCGGTAAAAAATACAGCTGGCAGGCACGCGGTCTGGTGAACGCCACCGGCCCGTGGGTGAAGCAGTTCTTCGACGACGGGATGCATCTACCCTCACCTTATGGCATTCGCCTGATCAAAGGCAGCCATATTGTCGTGCCGCGTGTGCATACCCAGAAGCAAGCCTACATTCTGCAAAACGAAGATAAACGTATTGTCTTCGTGATCCCGTGGATGGACGAGTTTTCCATCATCGGCACCACCGATGTGGAATACAAAGGTGATCCAAAAGCAGTGAAGATTGAAGAGAGTGAAATCAATTACCTGCTGAAAGTGTATAACACGCACTTTAAAAAGCAGTTAAGCCGGGACGATATCGTCTGGACCTACTCCGGTGTGCGTCCGCTGTGTGATGATGAATCTGATTCGCCGCAGGCCATTACCCGTGATTACACCCTTGATATCCATGATGAAAACGGCAAAGCTCCGCTGTTATCGGTATTCGGCGGTAAGCTGACCACCTACCGCAAACTGGCAGAGCACGCGCTGGAAAAACTGACGCCGTATTATCAGGGTATTGGCCCGGCGTGGACGAAAGAGAGCGTGCTGCCGGGTGGTGCCATCGAGGGCGACCGCGACGATTATGCCGCCCGCCTGCGCCGCCGTTATCCGTTCCTGACCGAATCGCTGGCACGTCACTACGCGCGCACTTACGGCAGCAACAGCGAGCTGCTGCTCGGCAATGCGGGGGCGGTAAGCGATCTTGGGGAGGATTTCGGGCATGAGTTCTACGAAGCGGAGCTGAAATATCTGGTCGACCACGAATGGGTCCGCCGCGCCGACGATGCCCTGTGGCGTCGCACAAAACAAGGCATGTGGCTGAATGCGGATCAACAATCTCGTGTGAGTCAGTGGCTGGGGGAGTATACGCAGCAGAGGTTGTCTCTGGCGTCGTAAGGATAATGCCCGGTTGTAAAGTGCAACCGGGCTATCAGGTTGCCAGTTGCTTGAATAACCGAAGCAACTCTTGCCTGTTCTTTTTTAATTTCAGTGTGTCAGGCCATGCTTCATAGAGTGCCAGTTGATATAACGACATATTGGATTCGGTAATCTCTCCTGCAAGCACGGCAATCATAAACTGAAGATGGTGATAATTTATCGCCCATATCCGCTTACCTTTAAATCCACAGACATACCAGAACGTCCAGGCATCCGGTTGACGTGATTGCATTGGCGTCAGCTGGCGATTAAAACCACAGTGCATACAGGTAATTTGCGAGATGGCAAACCTTATTAACGGCCAGCGATAGGTGCCTTTAGTCCCATTTACTATGGTTTTTCCCGTCGCTTTTGCTGCGCATTTTGGGCAAACCACATCATAGTTTTCCTCATGAAATGCGTTTAAAGCGGATAAAGTCGTCATTGTTGTCAATCCCTTCAATCCGCAATTTTGTTAGCGCTTATATTTTACATTATCCAACCTGATGGGCTGTAAATTCGCGGTTACCCAAATAACGCTTAACTCAACCAGACGGTGCGGCTCGCCTTTCTTTTTCTTGAGTAGTGCAATAAGCAAGCGAGTTTCTTCCAACAACTGTTCCGGGAGCGCATTTCCCTGGCTGACATATTCCAGAAAGGCATCTGCCATTTTTTTATAATCGGCATCCCAGTTAATACCGCCATTACCGTCAAGTTCATAAATTATTTTTCCAGCAATACGAATAACTTCTCCCTGCAATGAATTGGCTGCGCCAATACCCGGCACGAGTTGCTGCCATAATGCGGCAAAAATATTCTCTTCTTGTGCATTAATTACAATGGGTGAAACACCGTCATGAACATATCGACGCGGTACAGGTTCAACATCAAAAATCTGGTACAGTCGATCCAGCGCGGCGCTGACTTTATCTACACTTTCCGGATTGTAATCTGCACGTAAAAATTCAAATTTCTCACCAATGCGGGTAACAAACCCACGCATACGTGGCGTTCTTTCCGCCCCAGCGGCCAGCAAAATTTCTGCCAGTTGCACCATTTCTTCAATATTAATAGTCCGACAGACACATAGCGCTGCCTCCAGCGGCGTATGCCGTTCAGCATTCAAGACATCGATCTGTGCCCCCCACTGAATAAGTTTCCTGACGTTTTCCGGTTTATGTGATTTCGCCGCGCTATGCAAGGCCGTTCCTCGATGACGGGAAACGGCGTTTACATCAGCGCCTAACTTAAGCAAAACGTCGACATTCTGCGTCCAACAGTGCGCCCAATTATGCAGCGGCGTTGCACCGTATTCATCTGTTGCAGTAAGATCTGCCCCCTGTTCTACCAGCCATTGAGCCCAACTCTCCGGGCATTGCCAGCATTTTGCCAGTGCGGGTTCTTTACCGTAACCGCCATATGCGTTAACGTCGCAACTCTCAAAGACCGCTTTAAATGCTTCGAAATCCCCAGTCTGGAGAATTTCATCAAAATCTTTGGGTAATTTTTTCTTTTTTGCCTTCGCCATAACGTACTGATTCCTTAAAGTATTCCCTGTAACAATATGAATAACGGCCCCTGAGCTAAAATCGCCAAACTTAAGCACGTTCCCCACTCGCCCCATTTCTGCCTCTGGCTTCTATTTTTGCTGCGCCACTGGCAGTAATATCCCAACGCAAAACCAAGCTGTGCGCTAATCGGGCCGACAAAATCAGTCCACGGCTGCGGCCAGAAAGGGGAAAAATTCAGGGGAAGCCAGACAAACGTCAGAAAGAAATTTCGGATATTTTCCAGCAACGCTGATTTCTCTGGAGAAATATAAAGAATGAAATTTGAGAGAATTAACCAGAAATAGACCGGAGAAAAGACCAGCCAGCAATGCAGTCTGTTTTTTAGTTCAGGAGGCGTTCTGCGGGAGAATTGCCAACCGACGCCACCCATTACACTGAAAAAAAGTGCATATTCAGCCAATAACTCAAGTTGTAATTCCAGAAGAGAAATACGCACGACCAGGAGTGGAAGGGAGAATATCATTTCCGCCAGGAAAGTTAACGTGAATATAAGCATAACTAAGGCAATAACCGTCGGCCATACCAAAAACGGCACGATAACAAAACCGAGAATTACTGGAGGAATATAAAGCCGGAATTTAATCATTTTTATTTTCCTGATGATTCCGATGATGCATCATACATCGCACACAAACACTCATCAATCATCCAGTCGTCTTCCCGGGTCTGGTATTCCATCCACTGTTCTGGCTGTTTTAGCGGATTCTCAATCGCCTGCCGCGCTCGTTCTTTCAGGATGTCTTGATTGTTGACGGCCCAAGTATTGATTTGGGCGGTAATGGCGTTATCGATATCGTCCTGGTTATCTCTGATATAACCTTCACGATACCTGTTCAATAAACAGGCAAGAGAAACGGCCGACCAAAAGCCGGGAACTGAATTAATGGCATCCAGCAATGGCGCAAGGGCGATATCGGCACTGAAAAACATTTCCAGCATGTACTGTAACTCGACAGCCTCATCGCCGGATACCCAATCAACCATAAACTGGCAGGCAAATCGCTGCAAAATTGCCCGTTCATCCGCACGCCATTTCGCTTTATTGGCAAGGTTTATACGGCGTAGAGTAAATACTTCGTGAATATTATCAAAATGCCCCTGTGCAACAAATTCCAGTAAACGCGGCAGAAAATAACGTACCTCATCGCTGTTTTGCGGATCAGGTCCTGGGCTGCTATTCCAGGCGTTGATTAAGGAATAAGGTATGGCTCGTAACGATGTATTCCGTAATGCTTTTTGTTCCTGCTGGCTCAGGCAATATTTACAACAAATCACAAATTGCTGCGGCACCGGATAACGGCGAAAGGTGTGATATATCTGCTCAATTAATGCCTGCATGGCGGGGCTGGGTTGCATAATTACCCCCTCGCCCGCTGGTCGCGTGTAAACGGCTGATAGACAAAACGAGCATTCGCCGCGTTCAGGCGAATAAGGGCGCTACGCGAAAGGGAAAAGCTGGGGCGAATGCAACTATTGCAGTCTCGACAGCTTTCCTCTGCGCAATTTTCCACTGAGTAATGACGCGTGTAGAGTTTCAGTTCGGCCTGCTTATCGCGAAATCCGCGTAAACTGTTATCGTTATGAAATTTCCAGGCATCTTTAAAGACCTGAAAGATATAGACATCCTCAATCCAGGAGTCACATTTTTTAAGCGGGCGCTTTGCTATGATCACCCGCTCATCCGGGTTTAGCATCGCCGTAAATTGTACGGTGACGTCATTTGTCGTGTTCAGGTCACATTGAACATCTGGTACATCACTGATATAGGGGTCAAATCCAAAATCAGCACCACAGACACAAAGACGACTGATCGTGGCGGTATCGAGGGAAAATCCCGGCCATACATTGCTGGACGTTAAGCCAATATTTAATGTGACATTATATCGAAGCAATCCCTCAAGGCCGTCAGCACCGACGAACTTTTCCCCTTCATCCAGGACCTGGTTAATGAGTTGCTGAACAATGCCTTCATCCCAGTATGTCGATTTGCAGTTGGCAATCGTAATATCAACGCCTGTGAAAGGATCAGTACCGGCAAGGCTTGCAAATAATGTATTAACTAATTCCATTTGGTTGTCCTTTAATATTAACTGGTAGTTAAATCTTTTTCTATTATACATTTCATATATATACCAGGTTACTTTTACCCTTTCGTTCTTGTCCAGATGATTTGTTCATCATCACCTATCGTAACTTTATTAATATCTGCTGGCACTATTACACTATAAGAAATCTGACTGGAGCTTCCGTTATCCGTAAACATAGGTAAGGATAAATAAACATGAATATTTATTGTTGAGTCTTTTGTTCTGAATTGCTCTATCTTCCTGACAACCAATGCACTATTACCATGACTTGCGAATACTGTAACTAATACTGAATTGTTACCAATATTATCTTCATACACAGATAAATTATACAGATCATTTTTCTCCAGGGATGTGTCAATAACAGAACACCCCGGCACAGATAAAATAAGGATAATAGCAAATAATCGCTTTAGCATAATTTTTAGCATCTTTATTGAGTAACATTAATATTAACAGAGTCGTTTAACATTGATTTCTCCCTGTTGCCATCATCACTCCAGTCCATTGTTTTATTGATGTTATAATCAGGATAAACAGCGTATGGTGTTGAAACATTTAGCCTGTCCTCAAACGGATTTTTCGCGCTCACTCTCAATAAAACAGAAACTGATAGTCCTCTGACTTTATTCTCTATATCCGGGCAACGAAAAGCATAATATTGGTACAAGTCAAATTCATTTTCTGAATAATACTCAGATAAATTAATCCCGGGGTTAATTTGCTCTCTATCACAAGCTAATGTGTAATGCTGGAAAGGCGGTGAAATACTCTGGTGTGCAGCATTACTCTCAGGAAGAAAGAGTAATCCATTGCTGATAGGTAATAAAATCTTCATATCTGCCCCTGTTTACTTTATTATTTAATATCTGATAACGTTTTATACAGCGGCACATAGCCCACATCCTCTACCAATTGCTGTCCCTGCGGGCTTAAAAACCAGTCGACGAATTTCTGCGTTTCCAGCGTAGGGGTTTCGTGCGTCACCATATAAACATCAATTATGTACGGATAAGTGCCGTTACGGATATTTTCCTCTGTAGGCGCAATGCCATTTATAGCTAGCAGTTTGATCTGTTTGCGCATTTTGAGCATATTGTCATTCATACGTGTGACGTAATAGTGGAAAGTGTATCCAATGGAAGATGTTGTGTTTTGGTAGTCGGCGACTTCGGTAATTAAACCGCCCATAAGATCGATAACAGTGGATTTTTTGGCTGGCAGCATTGGAGTATCTTGCATAACCAGTCCCTTCATAACCGTTTGGCTTCCAGAATCTTCTGGCCGCTGCCAGACTTTTATACTTTCGTCACCGCCGCCCACTTTATTCCAGCGACTCACTTTACCGCTAAAAATGTCTTTGACCTGCTGTTCGCTAAGTGAATTAACCGGGTTTTTGATATCAACGATAAAGACAAAGGCTTCGCGGGCAAACGCGGTATATTTCAGTTTAACGCCTGCTTCTTCTGCACGTTTTTTCTGTCCTTCCGACGGTTGTGCAACAAAAATAACCGTCGCGGTACCCTTGATCAGACTATCGTAGGCTTCAGCTGTTCGGGTTTGTTGCAAACCATACGCCTGCCAGGCCAGCGAGGTTCGATCCTTATCTTTTGGCTCGGGTACTAATTCATAATACGCGGAAGCATACAGCGGGTATAAGGCTGTAGCGCCGTACACTCTCGGCCATCTTGACCAATCATCGTTGTAACGTAATTCAGGTTGCCCCCGCAGAGACGTCAGTCCATGACTCTCTTCTTCCCTGACGCTGTTATAGTACCCTTCCCGGTCGACACATCCCGCCAGTAACGCCGTACCTAATAGTAAAACACCGGTGAATTTATTCATTGCGCTGATTCCTTTCTCTCGAGCGTTATTTCATTGTTGGATACAGCGGCACATAGCCCACATCTTCCACCAGACTCTGCCCCTGCGGCGTTAAAAACCATTCGACCAGTTTTTGTGTTTCTGACGTAGTATTTTCCCGCGTTACCATAAAGGCATCGACGATATATGGATATTTGCCGTTACGAATATTTTCCGCAGTCGGTGCAATACCGTTAATAGCTAGCAGTTTTATATTTTTATCGGCATTCATTTGTGTTGCGTAATAGCGGAAGGTGTAGCCTATTGAGTTGTTTGTATTACGGTATTCGGCAACAACTTTAATCATTCCCTCCATCATGCTTGCCACTTCGGTTTCCTGCGGCGAGATCATGCGGACATTTTTCATGACCTGCGATTGCATCACTGTCTGGCTGCCAGAATCTTCCGGGCGTTGCCAGGTCTGGCTCTCCTGATCGTTACCGCCTACAGTACGCCAGTTGGTAATTGCGCCACTGAAGATGTCACGCACCTGTTGGTCAGTCAGGGAATTAACCGGGTTATCCGCATTGACGATGAAAACGAATGCTTCACGGGCGAAAGGAGTGTAGTTCAAAGTGACGCCCGATTCCTCTGCACGTTTTTTCTGCCCACCGGAAGGTTGCGCCACAAAAATAATATCGGCATCACCTTTAACAATCCTGTTATATGCATCGGGGGTACGAGAGTTCTCCAGATATTCCCAGGTGTGGAAATCTTCCGGTATAACGCTCAACGCATAAAAGGCAGAAGCATAAATTGGGTACGCCGCCGTAGCACCATCGAGTCGCGGCCAGTTTTGTGTAAACTGAATTTGCGGTTTACCACGCAGTGGCGTCAGTTGATTATTGAGTTTATCGGGTCGCCAGGCCCAGGTATCAATATTTTCACGCACACCGACGCCGGGATTAAGCTGTTTATATAAATAAGCCTGATAACCAGCGATAAAACCAAGCATGAGAAGGATAAACAGGAGGGAATTACGGCAACGTAACCCGTACGTGCCGGTTAAAGGATATCTGGTCGGCCAGCCATACCCCAGCGAAAAACTAATATGCGCACCAACGGGTATAATGACTATCCACCAGAACTCACCTCCGACTAATGAGACTAACAAAACTCCCAGCCAGGGGAGCATAAGCTCTGCCAACCAACCTGCTCCCATTTGGCGAAATTGATAATCTGCCAGATGTAGCGTGATTATCCAGCCAACCAGAGTTAACAGTGCAGGTAAAAGAAAAAAGCATTGCCGCCAGACGGCTATTTCTCTGTTTTCTGGTGCGCTATCACCGGCCCACACGCGACCAGAGAAAAATAGAATTATCGCCCCCAGCGTCAGCATAAAGACGTTGAGTAGAAGATAAATTGTTGGCGTAAAGAGAAAATTGCAAACCTCAAGAATAGCGGCAAGCCCGGCCCCCAGCATGGCAATAACCGCTGCCAAAAATTGCGCCAGTATGGGGATGCCGAAAAAAGTCATTATCAGCGAGGTCAAAATCCATTTTCTGTTTTGCATTATTCTTTCCATTCTTTCTGAATGGCGAAATTATACTCCCCCGAGTCTCCTTGCCCCTCTGGACACTTCTCCGAAATAAAGGCGAAAAAAAACGGGACCGATTTGGCCCCGTTCTATTTTTTAGTGAACTTACAATCTCACTGGATCAATATGCCAGATATGATCAGCGTACTCTTTGATTGTACGGTCAGAAGAGAAGTAGCCCATATTGGCAATGTTCAGCATCGCTTTTGCGGTCCACTCTTCCTGAAGCTCGTAAAGTTCGTCGACTTTATCCTGACAATCGACATAGCTGCGATAATCCGCCAGTACCTGGTAGTGATCGCCGAAGTTGATCAACGAATCAACCAGATCGCGATAGCGCCCCGGTTCTTCCGGACTGAATACACCGCTGCCGATTTGCGTCAGCACCTGATGCAGCTCCTCATCTTTCTCGTAGTATTCACGCGGTTTGTAGCCCTGACGACGCAGTTCTTCAACTTCTTCCGCCGTGTTACCAAAGATAAAGATATTGTCAGCACCGACATGATCCAGCATCTCGACGTTCGCACCGTCCAGGGTACCGATAGTCAGCGCACCGTTAAGTGCAAACTTCATATTACTGGTGCCGGAAGCTTCCGTCCCTGCCAGAGAAATCTGTTCAGATAGATCGGCCGCCGGAATGATCAACTGTGCCAGGCTAACGCTGTAGTTCGGGATGAACACGACTTTCAGCTTGTCGCCAATCTGCGGATCGTTGTTGATCACTTTCGCTACGTCATTGATCAAATGGATAATGTGCTTCGCCATGTAGTAAGCCGAAGCGGCCTTGCCGCCAAAAATATTCACGCGCGGTACCCACTTCGCATCCGGGTCGGCCTTGATGCGGTTATAGCGGGTGATCACGTGCAACACATTCATCAATTGACGTTTGTATTCGTGAATACGTTTGATTTGCACATCGAACAGCGCTTTCGGATTTACCACCACATTCAGCTGCTGGGCGATATACTCCGCCAGACGCTTTTTGTTCTCCAGCTTCGCCTGATGCACCGCGTGATTAACCATTGGGAAATCACAGTGTTGTTGCAGCTCATTAAGCAGGCTAAGGTCGGTGCGCCAGTTACGGCCCAGGTGTTCGTCCAGCACAGCTGAAAGCGATGGGTTCGCTACCGCTAACCAGCGACGCGGGGTCACACCATTGGTGACATTGGTAAAACGTCCAGGGAAGATTTTCGCAAAATCAGCAAATAGCGACTGCACCATCAGGTTAGAGTGTAATTCTGATACACCGTTAACCTTGTGGCTCACCACAACCGCCAGCCAGGCCATACGCACGCGACGACCGTTGGATTCATCAATGATCGACGCCCGTCCCAGCAGGTCGGTATCGTTCGGATACTGTTCCTGTAAGGTTTTCAGGAAATAGTCGTTAATTTCAAAGATGATCTGCAGGTGACGCGGCAGAATTTTACCCAGCATATCAACCGGCCAGGTTTCCAGCGCCTCGCTCATTAGCGTGTGGTTGGTGTAGGAGAAGACCTGACAACACACTTCAAATGCGTCGTCCCAGCTAAATTGATGCTCATCAATCAGCAGACGCATCATCTCAGGAATCGACAACACCGGGTGGGTGTCGTTGAGGTGAATCGCGATTTTATCCGCCAGGTTATCGTAGGTTTTATGCAACTGATAATGGCGACTTAAAATGTCCTGGATGGTCGAAGAAACCAGGAAATATTCCTGACGCAGACGCAGTTCACGCCCGGAGTAGGTGGAGTCGTCCGGATACAGTACGCGGGATACGTTCTCGGAGTGGTTTTTATCTTCCACTGCCGCGAAGTAGTCACCCTGGTTGAATTTACCGAGGTTAATTTCGCTACTGGCTTGCGCACTCCACAAACGCAGCGTGTTGGTCGCGTCGGTGTCGTAACCTGGGATAATCTGATCGTAAGCCACTCCCAGAATCTCTTCGGTTTCGATCCAGCGCGTTTTTTTACCTTCCTGCTGAATGCGACCACCAAAACGGACTTTATAGCGCGTGTTGTGGCGTTTGAATTCCCACGGGTTACCGTATTCCAGCCAGTAGTCTGGCGACTCTTTCTGGCTACCGTTAACGATGTTCTGCTTAAACATACCGTAATCATAACGGATACCGTAACCACGCCCCGGCAACCCTAACGTCGCCAGAGAATCGAGGAAGCAAGCCGCCAGACGTCCCAGACCACCGTTACCGAGGCCCGGGTCATTTTCTTCATCAATCAGCTCTTCGAGATTTAATCCCATCGCTTCCAGTGCGCCCTGTACATCTTCGTAAATTCCTAGCGACAACATGGCGTTGGAAAGCGTACGGCCAATCAAAAATTCCATCGACAGGTAGTAAACCTGACGCGTTTCTTGCGACAACTGGGCACGGTTTGAACGTAACCAGCGCTCCACGAGACGATCGCGCACAGCAAATAATGTTGCGTTCAGCCATTCATGTTTATTGGCGACGACCGGGTCCTTGCCAATCGTAAACATCAGCTTGTAAGCGATAGAATGCTTAAGAGCTTCTACGCTAAGCGTGGGCGATGAATATGTAAACGGAGCATTCATATAGGCGTTTCCTGAAAACTATTTCAAGCGATAGTAAAGCTCACGGTACGACTTCGCCGCGACCTGCCAGCTAAAATCCATTGCCATAGCCTGACGTTGCACAAACCGCCACAGTGAAGGACGGGACCACAGTACAAAAGCACGTCGAATAGCCCGTAACAGCGACCAGGCATTACTATCTTCAAAGACAAACCCACTGGCGACGCCATCTGCAAGGTTCTCAAGAGAACAGTCAGAAACCGTATCAGCAAGCCCACCGGTGCGCCGCACTAACGGCAGCGTACCGTACTTCAATCCATAAAGTTGCGTTAAGCCGCACGGTTCAAAACGGCTGGGCACCAGAATGACGTCCGCGCCGCCCATAATGCGATGCGAAAATGCTTCGTGATAGCCAATCTGAACGCCCACTTGTCCGGGATATTCCGCGGCCGCGGCAAGGAAACCTTCCTGCAACACCGGATCACCCGCGCCGAGTAGCGCCAGCTGTCCGCCCTGCTCCAGAAGGCCTGGTAAGGCTTCCAGCACCAGGTCGAGACCTTTCTGGCTGGTCAGACGGCTCACCACTGCAAAAAGCGGCACTTTATCGTCAACCTTAAGCCCCATTGCGATTTGTAACTGGCGCTTATTCTCCGCTTTATCTTCCAACGTATCGCGGGTGTAACGCGAGGCCAACAGTAAGTCCGTCTCTGGACTCCAGATTTTTTCGTCCACGCCGTTTAGTACGCCGGAAAGACGCCCTTCACGGTGACGCTGCTGCAACAGACCTTCCATACCGTAGGCAAACTGCGGTTCGGTGATCTCGCGAGCGTAGGTCGGGCTGACCGCCGTAATATGATCGGCATAGTACAGACCAGCCTTCAGGAAAGAGATTTGTCCGTTGAATTCCAGCCCATGAATATTAAAGAATGACCATGGCAATTGAATGTCATTCATGTGATGTGCATAAAACATGCCTTGATAGGCCAGGTTGTGCACAGTAAACACCGACTTCGCCGGACGCCCACGCGCCGCCAGATACGCAGGCGCAAGGCCCGCATGCCAGTCGTGCGCATGCACCACATCAGGGCGCCAGAATGGGTCAAGCCCGCTGGCCATTTCTGCCCCAACCCACCCCAACAGCGCAAAACGCAATACGTTGTCAGTGTAGGCAAATAAGTTGGTATCGTGATACGGGCTTCCCGGACGATCATAGAGATGCGGCGCGTCAATCAGGTAAATGCCAACCCCGTTGTAATGGCCGAACAACAGCGTGATATGCCCAGCGAAGGTATCACGGCGAGATACCACCTGCGCATCGGTTACGCCACGGCGAATATCGGGAAATGCAGGCAACAGTACGCGAGCGTCAACGCCGTCTGCGATTTGTGCTGCGGGTAATGCCCCAATAACATCAGCCAGACCGCCGGTTTTAAGCAGCGGGAACATCTCTGAACATACATGTAAAACCTGCATTATCGCTCCTGTTTATGCCCTAACTTCCGTAGCATTTCGCGCGTTACCAGCACGATGCCTTCTTCTGAACGATAGAAACGACGTGCATCTTCCTCTGCGTTTTCACCAATCACCATGCCTTCCGGAATAACACAAGCACGATCAATGACGCAGCGGCGCAGACGGCACGAGCGACCTACCCATACTTCCGGTAACAATACGGCGGAATCAATGTTGCAGAATGAATTCACGCGAACGCGCGAGAACAGAACGGACTGCACCACCACCGAACCGGAGATCACACAACCGCCGGAAACCAGTGAGTTAAGGGTCATCCCGTGGCTACCGGAGCGATCTTGCACGAATTTCGCTGGCGGTAATGATTCATTGTAGGTACGAATTGGCCAATTGCGATCGTACATATCCAGTTCCGGCACCACTGATGCCAGATCGAGGTTCGCTTTCCAGTAAGCTTCAAGCGTACCCACATCGCGCCAGTACGGCTCGGCATCCGGGTCGGATTGTACGCAAGAGAGCGGGAACGGGTGCGCATAGGCCAGACCGGCTTCGGTGATTTTGGGAATCAAATCTTTACCAAAGTCGTGGCTGGAGTTCTCATCGCGATCGTCTTCTTCCAGCAGTTCATACAGATAGTCGGCGTCAAAGACGTAGATACCCATGCTCGCCAGAGATTTGCTCGGATCGTTCGGCATTGACGGCGGGTTAGCGGGTTTTTCAACGAATTCGATAATTTTATCGTTCTCATCAACCGCCATAACGCCAAATGCGGAGGCTTCTTCAATCGGTACAGGCATACAAGCGACGGTGCAACGTGCGCCTTTTTCGACGTGGTCGATAAGCATACGCGAGTAGTCTTGCTTGTAGATATGGTCGCCCGCCAGGATCACCACATATTCCGCTTTGTAACGGCGAATAATGTCGAGGTTTTGCGTGACCGCATCTGCGGTGCCGCGATACCAGTTTTCCCCTTTCATTCTCTGCTGCGCTGGCAACAGATCGACAAACTCGTTCATTTCTTCATTGAAGAATGACCAGCCGCGCTGAATGTGCTGCACCAGAGTATGGGACTGGTACTGGGTGATCACGCCCATACGACGGATCCCGGAGTTGATGCAGTTAGACAGTGCAAAGTCGATAATGCGGAACTTACCGCCGAAGTGTACGGCCGGTTTTGCTCGCTTATTGGTTAAATCCTTCAGGCGGGTACCACGTCCTCCCGCCAGTATCAGGGCAACAGATTTCAATGGCAGCTGGCGCGCCAACATTAAGTGATCGTTCTTCTCTAAACTAACCATGACTAACTCCTTTTTTATCATCTCTGGAACACACACAATCCGTGTGCAGGTCCCTGCCAGACAGCCGTAATCACTGGGTTATCCTCTCCAGCGAATGGGGGAATGGCGTGCCACTCCCCAGCAGGTAAAACAATCTCTGTTACCTCAAGCGTGGCGTTAATTGCGATCAAAAAGCGATCCGAGAGCAGAATTTGCAGCTGTTTCGGCCCGTTTTGCCACTCATCCGTGCTTAAAGGTTGAGCATATCGATTTAGCCAACGGACATTGCCGTCGCCTTCTTCCCACCAGCGATTCTCCACCAAAGCGGGAATGCGCTTGCGCAGATGGATTAACGCGGCGGTAAATGCGGTTAAACCACTGCTTGCCTGCGACCAGTCCAACCAGGTTAATTGATTATCCTGACAGTAGGCATTGTTATTGCCATGCTGGCTATGACCATGTTCGTCACCGGCCAGTAACATCGGCGTACCCTGGGAGAGCAACAACGTTGTTAACAGGGCGTGAATGCTGTCGCGCCGCCGTTCAACCAAGTCAAGAGTACCGCCTAATCCTTCTTTACCATGATTGTTACTGTAATTGTTGTTGGTCCCGTCGCGATTTTCTTCTCCGTTTGCTTCATTGTGTTTATGGTTGAAGCAAACGCAGTCGCGAAGCGTAAAACCGTCATGCGCGGTGACGAGATTAATCGCGGCACTCGGCAGACGACCATTACGTTTAAAAACATCGCTGGAGGCAGCAAAACGCCCGGCAAACGCCCCCAGAGGCAAATCATAATGCAGCCAGAAACGACGGGCAGCATCACGGAAATGATCGTTCCACTCAGCAAACAATGGCGGGAAATTTCCCACCTGATAACCACCAGGCGCAATATCCCACGGTTCGGCAATTAACTTCACCTGCGAGAGCACCGGGCAGTTCTGAATTGCGGTAAACAACGGCGCATCCTGACGAAACTCAGGCGTACGGCCCATGACTGCTGCCAGATCAAAACGGAAACCATCGACGTGGCAGGTTTCTACCCAATAACGCAGGCAGGCGCTGGCATAATCCACCACCGCCGGATGACTCAAATTGAGCGTGTTGCCACAGCCTGTCCAATTGTGATAATCACCGTCTTCTCTTATCCAATAATAGCTACGGTTGTCGATCCCACGCAGAGAGAATAACGGACCGTCGAGGTCCAGTTCCGCACTATGGTTAAGCACGATATCAAGAATGACTTCGATACCCGCTTTATGCAGTGCTTTGATTGCATCGCGAAACTCATTCAGCGCCGTTTCTGGCGAGCAGGCATACGCCGGATGCAGCGCAAACATCGCTACCGGGTTATAGCCCCAGTAGTTACTTAACCCCATACGTTGCAGGCGTGGTTCGCTGGCAAATTGTGCCACCGGCAGCAACTCCAGCGCAGTAATGCCCAACTGTTTCAAATAGTTGATCATCACCGGATGCCCCAGGGCTTTATAAGTGCCGCGGATATCTACGGGGATCTCCGGGTGCAGATACGTTAATCCTTTGACATGGGCTTCATAAATGATAGTGCTGCCCCACGGCGTGCGCGGCGGGGCATCATCCTCCCAGTCATAGTGATCAACCACCACTACACATTTCGGCGCAATGGCGGCGTTGTCGCGATAGTCAGGTTCATTATGACCTGCGTGCAGCAGCGGGTTATCTTTAAACTCCCCGTCAATTTGCCGCGCGCAAGGATCAATCAACAACTTCGCCGGGTTAAAGCGATGTCCCTCGGCGGGTCGCCAGGGGCCATGAACGCGATAACCATAACGCAAACCCGGACGCGCATCCGGCAGATAACCGTGCCAAATGTCGCCACTGTGCCCTGGCAAGTCATAGCGATGTTCCTGGCCATTGGCGTCAAAGATACACAGTTCTACCCGCTCGGCATGAGCGGAGAAAAGTGTGAAGTTGACGCCCTGACCGTCGTAATGCGCGCCGAGGGGTGCGGGTTTGCCAATGGCGAGTTGTGTCATTCTGCCTCCCGAACCAGCCAGATAGTGGCCAGCGGTGGTAGTGTCAGGCTTAGTGAATGCTGACGACCGTGGCTGGCAATCTCATCGCTGTGTACCGTGCCGCCATTGCCTGCATTACTGCCGTGATAGTGCATGGAATCGGTATTGAGGATCTCACGCCATTTACCCGGCTGGTTAATGCCAAAGCGATAATCATGACGCGGCACCGGAGTAAAGTTACTGGCAACGATGATTTCGTTACCCTCTTTATCGCGACGCACAAAGATCAGCACCGAGCGTTCTTTGTCATCCACCACCAGCCATTCAAAACCGTACGGGTCAAAATCCAGTTCATGCATCGCTTTATGGTGGCGGTAGGTGAGGTTCAGATCGCGCACCAGACGCTGGACACCGTGGTGCCAGTTATCGCCGCCTTCCAACAGATGCCAGTCGAGGCTGGCGTCATGGTTCCACTCGCGGCCCTGGGCAAATTCGTTCCCCATGAACAGCAGTTTCTTGCCCGGGAATGCCCACATCCAGCCGTAGTAGGCGCGCAGGTTAGCGAATTTCTGCCATGCGTCGCCCGGCATCCGGTCGAGAATCGATTTTTTACCGTGGACCACTTCATCATGCGACAACGGCAGGACGAAGTTTTCAGTGTAGTTGTAGAGCATCCCGAAGGTCAGTTTATCGTGATGATACTGACGATAAACCGGGTCGAGCTTCATGTAGTCCAGGGTGTCATGCATCCAGCCTAGGTTCCACTTGTACCAGAAGCCCAGACCGCCCATGTCCTGCGGACGAGAAACGCCAGGGAAATCGGTAGACTCTTCCGCCATTGTCACCGCACCGGAAACCTGCTCACCAAGAATACGGTTGGTATTACGCAAGAATTCAATCGCTTCAAGATTCTCGCGCCCGCCAAATTCGTTCGGGATCCACTCCCCCTCTTTGCGGCTGTAGTCGCGATAAATCATTGATGCCACAGCATCGACGCGCAGCGCATCAATACCAAAACGTTCGATCCAGTAAAGCGCATTACCGACAAGGAAGTTACTGACTTCACGGCGACCATAGTTGTAGATCAGCGTATTCCAGTCCTGATGGTAGCCTTCGCGCGGATCGCTGTGTTCATACAAGTTCGTGCCATCAAATTCGGCAAGCGCAAAGTCATCGGTCGGGAAGTGGCCTGGTACCCAGTCGAGAATCACGTTCAGACCAGCTGCGTGTGCGGCATCAATGAAATAACGGAAGTCGTCGCGGGTACCAAAACGGCGGGTCGGTGCATACAGGCCGGTTGGCTGATAACCCCAACTGCCATCGAACGGATGCTCGTTAATGGGCAGCAGTTCGAGGTGGGTAAAGCCCATCCATTTAGCATAAGGCACCAGTTGATCGGCCAGCTCGCGGTAGCTCAACCAGAAATTGTTGTCGGTGTGGCGACGCCAGGAGCCCAGGTGAACTTCATAAATAGAGATTGGCGCATCAAACTGATTCGCCTTTTTGCGCTCTTCAGTCTGCACAACCTTTTCCGGCAGCCCGCAAATAAGAGACGCGGTTTCCGGGCGCATTTGCGCTTCGAAGGCATAAGGGTCGGACTTCAGACGCAAGTTGCCATTGGCATCAATCATCTCGTATTTATAGAGCTGACCGTTATGCGCCCCAGGGATAAACAGTTCCCAGATGCCGCTCTCTTTACGCAGGCGCATCGGGTGACGGCGACCGTCCCAGTAGTTGAATTGACCGACTACCGAGACCCGACGGGCGTTTGGAGCCCAGACAGAAAAACGCGTACCCGTGACGCCATCCATAGTATCTGCATGCGCGCCTAAAGTTTCATACGGGCGCAGGTGAGTACCTTCAGATAATAGCCAGGCATCCATTTCCTGGATTAGCGGACCAAAACGGTAAGGATCATCAATCAGGTTTTGCTGACCATGCCAGACAACAGCCAACTGATAGCGGAAAAAATTCTTACGCCGCGGAATGACGCCGCTAAAGAATCCACGTGAGTCGAGACACTCCAGTTTTGCGAGTTTGCGCCCGGTTTTCGGTTCAATCACCCACACATCGGTAGCGTCGGGTAAAAGGGCACGGACTTCCAGTCCCGCGGTGGTTTTATGCATTCCCAGTACAGAAAAAGGATCCGCAAAATGGCCTGCAATTAGCGCGTTAATCACGTCTCTATCGATACGATCGGACATGCTTGTCTTCCTGTTTTATTGTGTCACCCCATCCAACTAATTTTTGACTTCTGGTTGTGACATTTTTTTGACCTGAACGGCGCAGCACTCTGTGCATCCTCTCTGCGTCGTCCTCACTTCAGGTAAGGCTGTGAATACTCATGTATTCAGCCACCCTTAAAGAATAGCCAATGCTCTATTTAACTCCCGGTAAATCATGAAACATCTGCGCTTACTCCTGTATTACGCACTAACAGGGGCGGCATCGCGCCCCAGATTTAATGAATAAAGATTACGCCAGTTGACGAAGCATCCGACGCAGCGGCTCCGCGGCCCCCCACAGCAGCTGGTCGCCCACGGTAAAGGCTGACAGGAACTCCGGTCCCATATTCAGCTTACGCAAACGGCCTACCGGCGTGGTCAGCGTGCCGGTAACGGCAGCTGGGGTTAGCTCACGCATAGTGATTTCCCGATCGTTCGGAACGACTTTCGCCCACGGGTTGTGCGCAGCCAGCAGTTCTTCCACGGTCGGAATAGACACATCTTTTTTCAATTTAATCGTGAATGCCTGGCTGTGGCAGCGCAATGCCCCGACACGCACACATAAACCATCTACCGGAATTACGGAAGATGTGTTGAGGATCTTGTTGGTTTCCGCCTGCCCTTTCCACTCTTCGCGGCTCTGACCGTTATCGAGCTGTTTGTCGATCCACGGAATCAGGCTACCCGCCAGCGGCACGCCAAAGTTATCCACCGGCAGCTCACCGCTACGGGTTAAGGTTGTGACTTTGCGTTCGATATCGAGAATAGCAGAGGACGGGGTCGCGAGTTCATCTGCCACATGGCCATACAGATGGCCCATCTGGGTTAATAACTCACGCATATGTCGCGCACCACCGCCGGAAGCGGCCTGGTAGGTTGCAACGGATACCCAATCAACAAGATCATTGGCGAATAAACCACCCAACGACATCAACATCAGGCTTACGGTACAGTTACCGCCAACAAAAGTCCTGATGCCATTATTTAATCCGTCGGTAATAACGTCCTGATTGACGGGGTCAAGAATGATGATGGCGTCATCTTTCATGCGCAGAGATGATGCTGCGTCAATCCAGTAACCTTGCCATCCGCTTTCACGAAGCTTTGGATAGATTTCGTTGGTATAATCGCCGCCCTGACAGGTCACAATGATATCGAGGGCCTTTAACGCCTCCAGATCAAAGGCATCCTGAAGTGTGCCAGTGGTTCCGCCAAAAGACGGCGCAGCCTGGCCAAGCTGAGAAGTAGAAAAGAAGACAGGGCGAATGGCGTCGAAGTCGCGCTCTTCAACCATGCGTTGCATGAGAACGGAGCCGACCATACCGCGCCAGCCGATAAAACCAACATTTTTCATAAGCGTTTTTTTCCTGCAAAGATGTGTGCTGTATAAATGTGCCGGTCTCCTCGTGGCACATCTTTCACCATACAAAAAGCAGCCAAAGTCGCAAGTGAAATTAATCAATGATAGCGAAGCCATCAGTAATGCGACTTATCCTGCTTTGTTAGCACGCAGAAAGTCCGCGGCAATTATCAGGGAATTTGAGTTATGAATGAAATCATTTCTGCAGCAGTTTTATTGATCCTGATTATGGATCCGCTCGGAAACCTACCTATTTTCATGTCCGTACTGAAACATACTGAACCGAAAAGACGGCGGGCAATCATGGTGCGAGAGTTGCTTATTGCTCTCCTGGTGATGCTGGTGTTCCTGTTTGCGGGTGAGAAAATTCTGGCATTTCTTAGCCTGCGGGCAGAAACCGTCTCCATTTCTGGCGGCATCATTCTGTTTCTGATCGCCATTAAGATGATTTTCCCCAGTGCTTCAGGAAATAGCAGCGGGCTTCCGGCAGGTGAAGAGCCGTTTATCGTGCCGTTGGCAATTCCGTTAGTCGCCGGGCCGACTATTCTAGCCACGCTGATGTTGTTGTCTCATCAGTACCCGAATCAGATGGGGCATCTGGTGATTGCCCTGCTGCTGGCCTGGGGCGGCACCTTTGTCATCCTGCTACAGTCTTCGCTATTTTTACGTCTGCTGGGAGAGAAAGGGGTGAACGCGCTGGAACGCCTGATGGATTGATTCTGGTGATGATGGCAACCCAGATGTTCCTTGACGGCATTCGAATGTGGATGAAGGGGTAACGAGGAGAGTTTTTCGAAAAGAGCCCGGTAGCGTCACAACTACCGGGCGAACAAACTTAACTCAACAGCTGGAACGCAATCATCCCGACGATGGCACCAACGGTGCCGAGGATGGTTTCCATCATGGTCCAGGTTTTCAGCGTTTCGGCTTCGGTCGCGCCGGTAAATTTACCGAACAACCAGAAACCGGCGTCGTTAACGTGGCTGACAACAATCGAACCACCGGCGATACAAATCGACAGCGCCGCCATTTGCGCACCGGAGTAGTTCAGTTGTTCAATAACCGGCATCACCAGTCCCACCGCCGTTAAACAGGCAACGGTGGCAGAACCCTGAATGATGCGCACTGCAGCTGCCAGCACGAAGCAGGTGATGGCAATCGGCAGACCCATGCCGGTTAACGCTTCGCCCAGCGCCGGACCTACGCCAGAGTCAACCAGCACCTGTTTGAACACGCCGCCTGCACCAATCACCAGCAGAATAATCCCCGCCGGTTGCAGCGCGTGACCGCAAATCTCCATCACTTTGTCTTTCGGCATACCCTGACGCATCGCCAGGCCGTAAATTGCTACCAGGCAAGCGACCAGAATTGCGGTAAACGGATGACCGATAAACTCGAACCATTCGTAAGCGGTAGAGCCTTCCGGCACAAAACGCGCGGCAATGGTTTTCAGCCCCACCAGCACCAGCGGCAGCAGGATCAGCGACAGGCTGAATCCGAAGGACGGCATTTTGCCTTCGCCGAGATGCGGTTCGCTGATATCGTCAGGAATATGCAGCTCCACGTAGCGGCTGATGAAATTACCCCACAGCGGCCCGGCAATAATCATTCCCGGGATTGCCGCACACAGGCCAATCAGGATCATCCAGCCAAAGTCAGCATTCATCTGCGATGCCAGCAGCATTGGCGCTGGCCCCGGTAGTAAGAACGCCGCTGCTGCCGCCACGCCCGCGAATAACGGGATAACCAGCTTCACCAGGTTCGTGCCGGTATGGCGCGCCATTGAGAAAGCAACGCTAATCAACAGGACAATCGCCACTTCAAAGAACAGTGGTAGCGCACAAACCAGGCCCGCAAGGCCAATGGCATAATGCGCACGACTGTGACCGAAGGATTTGAGCATTTTGACGGCAATCTGATCGACTGCGCCGGTTTCATGTAAGATCTTGCCAAACATGGCTCCCAGGGCGACAACTACCGCCAGGAAGCCGAGGGTGCCTCCCATCCCTTTTTCCATCGTCGCTGCGATTTTATCGAGCGGCATGCCGGAAAAAAGGCCAGCCCCCATAGACACCACCATCAAAGCCAGGAAAGCGTGCATACGCGCCTTCATGACTAAAAACAGCAGCAGTAAAACAGACCCTACTGCTGTTAAAACAAGCGTTAATGTAGTCACTACTTATTTGCCTTTATTAATAACCTCAATGGTGCTTGCCACAACACCTTCCAGCGGTTGATCGATATCCACCACCAGTACATCGGTTTCGTCCGCACCCGGCTCCTGCAGCGTTTCAAACTGCGTCACCAGCATTTGGGTTTTAAAGAAATGGCCTTTGCGCGCTTTCAGACGGCTTTCAATTACATCAAAATCGCCTTTCAGGTAGATGAAAGAGAGATTCGGATTACCTTCACGCAGCAGGTCGCGATAGTGCTTTTTCAGTGCAGAACAGACGATCAGCGACACTTTATTGGTGCGCTGCATGGCAAACGCGGCGTCGTTAAGCGCCTGTAACCACGGTTTGCGATCGTCGTCATTCAGCGGTTCGCCAGACGCCATTTTTTCGATATTGCAGCGCGGATGGAGGAAATCGCCATCAAGAAACGCGGCATGAAGTTGATGCGCCACTTCACTGGCGACTGCAGATTTGCCGCTGCCCGATACGCCCATCAAGACGTAAATGTGGTGATCATGGTTAGTCGTGCTCAAAGTGGTGCCCCCACAATACAAGAATCAGAAAATGTTACGGGTAACTGTTATCGGTAACATTGTCCAGCCGGACAAAAACAGAAGCAATATCCATCCGTGCCTTAAGTGTATAAGTGTGAGCTACTTCAAATTTGTGAGCTTAAATAGATCCGCCCGGTGACAAGGTGAAACCTAAATCTAACATTTTCGGTGTCACAGATTCGCCACGAATACGCGCCAGCAGGCGCTCAGCGCCAATGCTGCCCATCCGCTCACGCGGCGTCAGCACGCTCGCCAGCCGTGGCTCCATCACCTGACCAATGTCATGACCGTGGAAACCGGCAATCGCCATATCGTCAGGAACTTTCAGCCCCAGACGCTGACATTCAAACGCCGCGCCGACCGCCAGGTCATCATTAGTACAAAATACGCCATCCAGCTGCGGATATTCCCGCCGCGCCTGGCGAATCAGTTCAATACCGGAAGAGTAAGAAGAAGATTGCTCGACCATCACGCTATACGGCACCAGGCCTGCATCCAGCATCGCCTGCTCATATCCCTTCTGTTTGATGATAGTACGTTCGTCGAGGCGTGCGCCGAGATAGGCAATGTGACGATGCCCGCGAGCAATAATGGCGGTGGTCATCTGGCGTGCCGCTTCAAAGTTATCAAAACCGACGGCGATATCGAGACACGGCGACTTACTGTCCATCAGCTCCACCACCGGAATACCCGCTACTTCAATCATCTTTAAGGTGCGGGGCGTGTGGGTACGTTCGGTGAGAATAAGTCCGTCGATATTCCAGGAAAGCATTGATTCGAGGCGTTCTTGCTCCATTTCCGGTTTATAACCGTAGTGCGCCAGCATCGTCTGATAACCGTGTGCGTCGGTGACGCTTTCGATACCGCGTAATACTTCAGCGAAAACCTGGTTGGTGAGTGAAGGTAACAGGACGCCAATCGCCCGGCTGGTGGCGTTAGAGAGGATATCGGGCGCGCGATTGGGAATATAACCCAGTTCATCAAGAGCGGCGGCAATCTTGCCACGTAGAGCGACGGAAACCTGCTCCGGGTTGCGTAAAAAACGGCTGACCGTCATTTTGGTCACGCCAACACGGTCAGCCACATCCTGAAGTACGGGTCTTTTCTTTTTCATCGTCCTGAAGGTACAAAAGAGATAGATTCTCTTAGTTTAACACGGACGCATCAGAACCTTCCCGGAGAAAACAGTGCTTGTTTACAATAATTAGATATACACTAAATCAATTGCATCGCATTGTGCTAAAGACGCGACGAAACCCCGGTCGCGTACATCAGCACGCGACCGGGGCGAGCGATGAAGCCCGCAAAAAGGCAGGCTTCAAAAATGCCGTTAAGTTTTAAACCGGCGGCAGATCGAACAGTAACACTTCGCTGTCGCTGTCAGCGTGGATGGAGATTGCCTGCTCATCCCAGATTGCCAGACCATCGCTGGTCGAGGCTTTCACGCCGTTAATGGTAACATTGCCTTTCACTACCTGAATCCAGACGCGGCGTTCAGCGGCAATCTGATGAATCGACTGCTCATCTTTTACCAGCGCCCAGCGGTACAGTTCCATATCCTGATACACTTTCAATGAACCATCACGCGCATCCGGCGAGAGCACCAGTTGTTTGCCCTGTACGGCATCAAAGCGACGCTGTTCATAACGCGGCGTAATACCGTTTTCTTCTGGCATGATCCAGATCTGATACAGGTGCAGACGCTCGGTGCTGCTTGGGTTGTACTCTGAGTGACGAATACCCGTACCCGCACTCATAATCTGGAACTCGCCCGCCGGAACCTGCTCTTTATTGCCCATGCTGTCCTGGTGCTCAACAGTACCTTCCAGCACGTAGGTCAAAATTTCCATATCTTTATGCGGGTGAGTGCCGAAGCCCTGCCCTGCTTCAATCACGTCGTCGTTAATCACGCGCAGCGCGGAGAAGCCCATAAAGTTCGGGTCGTAATAGTTGGCAAAAGAGAAAGTATGCCAGGAGTCCAGCCAGCCATGATTTGCATGACCACGTTCATTTGCTTTGCGTAAGTAGATCATTTGTATTCGCCCCCTGAATGATTTCGATGGGCTTAGTGTGGACCCGATCCGCCTGGGATGATAGAGGGTGAAAATTGACCCCTCTGTTCAAAAAAATTGAACTATTCGAGAGGTCCATCAAACTTACTTCGCAAGAGTCACTGTGGAGGGAGAGGCTTGCTCAAAACCGCGTTCAAGGATTTCCAGATTGGTAAGAACTTCAGATTCCTTGACGTAATTTGGTGCACCGTTGGTGATGGTTTGATACAACGCATCATAAACGCGCCCATAATCGCCCATCTCTGGCTTCATCTCTTCTCTGACCGTAACGCCCTCGTCATTGACATACTCCAGCACACCGACCGAATCATCCGCTGCGAATCCCGGCTCGCCCGGCATAATATTAGCCTTCAGGCTGGTTTCCTGCTGGTCGATACCGTATTTAATAAACGAACCTTTCTTCCCGTGAACGATAAATTTCGGATAATCGATTTTCACCAGATGGCTGGTTTTGACGATGGCTTTTAGATCGCCATAAAATAGCTGCGCTTCAAAGGTGTCGTCAGGATTGGCTTTATTACGCAGGCTGCGGATGTCATAAGCGACGTGATCCGGGCGACCGAACAGCGAGATAATCTGGTCCATCGTATGCACACCAAGGCCATAGAACGCGCCATCCTGCGGCAGCCCGGGTTTGGTTTCTGCCACCGGGCGGTAATAGTCAAAATGGCTTTCCATTTCAACAATCTCTCCCAGCTTGCCGCTTTCAATCGCTTTTTTCGCCGTCAGAAAACAGGAATCAAAGCGACGATTCTGATACGGCGTGACGGTCAGCCCTTTACTTTTCGCCAGCGCAAAAAGTTCTTTCGCCTGGGCAAGCGTCGGAGTGAACGGTTTTTCGACCAGCACATTTTTCCCAGCCTCCAGCGCGCGCTTCGCGTACTCGAAGTGGCTGTCCGCATGAGTGCAGACGACAATCAGCTTAACGTCGGGATCATTTAATACTTCGTCGAGATCGCTGGTGAAATGGATATGGGAATAGATGGGAGCCTGTTCTTCCGGCTTCGCATGGCGGCGAAAAATATGCGCGACATGCCAGCTATCCTTGCGATTAAGTACATACGGCAAATGGTAACGGGTCGTGCTTTTACCAAAGCCAATAAAGGCGCAGTTGATGACCATGATTTCGTCCTTTTTAAGGTGGTTATCTACCACCTTAGCGCAAAGCGGACGCGGTTCCTACAGGAGTGCGCATAACAAACACAAGCACTTCCCGTGGATAAATTGAGAACGAAAGGTCAAAAAAAAAGCCAGCACCCGGCTGGCTAAGTAATACTGGAAGCAATGTGAGCAATGTCGTGCTTTCAGGTTCTCCGCGAGGGTCTTCCTGATCGCGAGACAATAATAATCATTCTCATTCGCACTTGTCCAACACTTTTTGCAAAAAAATGCATTTGACTCGTATGTGAAAGTCAATGATGTTGAAAGGGACATTTACCCCAAAGAGGACAAAGGAATGAGTGAGATAGTAATACGCCACGCAGAAACACGGGATAACGAGGCCATCAGGCAAATTCACGCCCAGCCGGAGGTGTATTACAACACGCTACAACTACCTCATCCTTCGGAAGGCTGGTGGCCAGAAAGATTGAAAGATCGCCAGGGATTTAAACAACTGGTTGCCTGCATTGATAGTATCGTGGTGGGTCATCTTTTCGTGGAAGCTTATCAAGGCCCACGTCGCAGTCATGTTGCAACTTTTGGTATCTGTGTTGACTCCCGCTGGCACAACCGTGGCATCGCCAGCGCCCTGATCCGCGAATTGATTGAAATGTGCGACAACTGGTTACGGATAGATCGTATTGAGTTGACGGTGTTTGCGGATAACGCCCCAGCAATCGCAGTCTATAAAAAATTCGGATTTCTCATAGAAGGTACCGGCAAAAATTACGCTTTTCGTAATGGCGAATATGTCGATGCGTATTATATGGCGCGGGTGAAATAGAGAATTTGTAATCTAAAAGCCCTCACCTACCGGGAGAGGGCTTAAGATATTAATACCCGGCCGTTAAATCATCTACCGAACGTGGGTCGGAAGCGCCGTATAACTCACCGTCCGGCCCAACCATAATACTTTGCGTACTGCCCATCGCCTCTTTTAGCGCCACTTTCTGACCTTTTGCTTCCAGCAGCTTGAGCGTATCCGGGCTAAATCCTTTCTCGACACGCAGCTCGTCCGGCAACCACTGATGGTGGAAACGCGGCGCATTGGTCGCTTCGGCGACATTCATGCCATAATCGATGCTGTTCACCACCATTTGCAGCACAGTGGTGATAATCCGGCTACCGCCTGGGCTTCCGGTGACCAGCCAGGTTTTACCATCCTTGACCACAATGGTTGGTGACATCGACGACAGCGGGCGTTTATTCGGCCCGACGGCGTTGGCATCGCCGCCCACCAGCCCGTAAACGTTCGGTACGCCCGGTTTTGCGGAGAAATCATCCATCTGATTATTAAGCAGAATACCGCTCTCGCCCGCGACAATACCCGTACCGAAGGTGGTGTTCAGCGTATAGGTCACCGCCACCGCGTTACCGTCTTTATCCACTACAGAGTAATGGGTAGTTTGATTACTCTCATAAGGCGCAAGCTTGCCGGGGCGAATTTCGCTGGATGGCTTCGCTTTATTGATATCGATTTGATCGGCAATAGATTTGGCATAGGCTTTATTGGTCAGCGCCTGCCACGGTACTTTGACAAAATCCGGGTCGCCAAGATATTCCGAGCGATCGGCGTAGGCATGTTTCTCCGCTTCTGCCATGATTTGCATCGCGTCGGCGCTGCCAAAGCCGTATTTCTGCATATCGAAGTTTTCCAGAATATTGAGGATCTGTACGATATGGATCCCGCCGGAGGATGGCGGTGGCATGGAGTAAACCTGATACCCGCGATAATCGCCACTTATTGGTGTACGTTCGACCGCTTTATAGGCCGCTAAATCTTCTTTAGTGATCAAGCCACCGTTTTTCTGCATCTCCAGGGCGATCTGTTCCGCTATCGTGCCTTTGTAGAATTCATCCGGGCCGTTTTCGGCAATCATCTCCAGGCTCTTTGCCAGATTCGTCTGTACCAGCTTGTCGCCCTTTTTCAGCGGTTCGCCCTCTTTCCAGAAGATAGCTTTGCTGTTTTCGTGATTTGGTAGCACTTCACTGCCGTAGGTTTTGAGATCGTCTGCCAGCGCATCGTTAACGATAAAACCATCGCGTGCCAGTTTAAACGCAGGCTGCACAACTTTGTTCAGCGGCATGGTGCCGTATTTCTCCAGCGCCAACGAGAAGCCCGCTACCGTACCGGGTGTGCCAGAAGCAAGATGCGAAGTGAGAGATTTTTTGCTGTCCGGGTTGCCCTGATCATCAAGGAACATATCGCGGGTCGCTTTGGCGGGTGCCATTTCGCGGAAATCGATGGCGGTGGTATTGCCATCTTTAGTGCGGATCAGCATAAAACCGCCGCCGCCCAGATTCCCTGCCTGCGGATGCGTTACCGCCAGCGCGTAGCCCACTGCCACGGCAGCATCAACGGCATTCCCGCCCTGCTTAAGGATATCTACCCCCACCTGAGTGGCAGTGGCGTCCACAGATGCTACCATCCCCTGCTTCGCGCGTACCGGATGGAAGACATCCTCCTCCACGCCATACGAGACTGGCGGCGGCGCAGGTGGCGCGGCGACAGCACTAAAACAACTTCCTGTGAGCAGAGCAGCAATAGCCACCCGGCGTAAAAACGTCGGTTTTATCATCGTTATACTCCAGAGATTAAGGGGCAACCCCAGCTAAGCCTGGTATATAACTCTGAATTAATCCTGATGATTGCAGGAAAGGAGTAAACTTAAAGAATATCTTCAGAGGAGGATACGCGATGAAACGACTTCTGCTTTTGACGGCACTCCTGCCGTTTGTCGGCTTTGCACAGCCCATTAATACTCTGAATAACCCCAACCAACCGGGATATCAGATCCCCAGCCAGCAGCGAATGCAAACTCAAATGCAAACGCAGCAAATCCAGCAAAAAGGGATGCTGAATCAGCAACTGAAAACGCAAACGCAGTTGCAACAGCAGCATTTAGAAAATCAGCTTAATAGCAACTCGCAGCGGGTATTGCAGTCACAGCCGGGGGAGCTAAATCCCGCCCGGCAGCAAATGCTGCCCAACACCAACGGCGGGATGTTAAACAGCAACCGTAATCCGGATAGTTCGTTGAATCAGCAGCATATGTTGCCGGAGAGGAGAAACGGCGACATGCTGAATCAGCCCAGCACGCCGCAGCCTGATATTCCGTTGAAAACTATTGGGCCGTAAAGTTCGGGCCAATAACATCAATCGCATCGGTACAGATGCAATCCACGCCCCAGCGCAGCAACTCTGCCGCGCGCTGGGGTTTGTTGACGGTATAAACCAGAATCCGTAATCCAGCGTCTTTCAACTGCATCACTCGCGCTTTATCGAGCAACTTATGATTGAGATGAATAGAGACGCAGCCCAGCCGCGTGGTCAGTTCGCGCCAGTCGTCGCGCCACTCATCCAGCAACAAACCGCGCGGCAGTTCCGGTGCAGCCTGTTGCGCGGCTTCTAAAGCATCAATCTCAAACGATGACAGCAGCGGCGGCGTCATACCAGCCCACAGTTCGCTTGCCGCCAGCGATACCATTTTACCCGTTAATGGACCAGTGCCAGTGGTGGGTTTGATTTCAATATTTGCCATCATCCCATGTTCACGGCAGCGTTCCGCCACCTGCGAAAGCAACGGCAGCGGCTCACCTTTAAACGCTTTGCTGTACCAACTGCCCGCATCCACGCGCAGTAAATCCTGCCAGTTCAGTTCGCCCGCGACGCCCCAACCATTGCTGGTACGCTCAAGATTGTCGTCATGCAGCAGGAAGATCTCGCCATCTTTCGATAACTTCGCGTCAAATTCGATCATCTTATGACCGTATTTTGCCCCAACGTCGATTGCCGCCAGGGTGTTTTCCGGGGCCAGCTTACCGCCGCCACGGTGGGCGACAATGCGGGGATAAGGCCAGTTACTCATACTCGTTGTCCTGTTTCACCATCAAAAAGATGTAGCTGATTTTCCGGCAGATGCAGCCACAGCGTGCTGCCTGCCGTCGGGCGCTCCTGATGCGCCAGTCGCACCACCAGCTTCTGTTCGCCCCAGCGTCCGTGCGCCAGGTTATCTGCGCCGAGGATCTCCAGCGTGTCCATCACCAGCGGTATGCCGCCTTCTGCCTGCGAGCTTAACGCAATATGTTCCGGGCGAATGCCAAGAGTCATTTTACGCCCGGCATACTGACGGTAGCCACCGTTTAGCGGTAGCGCGATACCGCCATCCAGTTCGAAATGCGTGCCTTCGTTATTCACGCGGCCTGTCAGCAGGTTCATCGCCGGACTGCCGATAAAACTCGCCACAAACAGAGTGGCGGGCTTTTCGTAGACTTCAACTGGCGTGCCAATCTGTTCGGCAACGCCGCCGTTCATCACCATAACCCGCTGAGCGAGCGTCATCGCCTCAACCTGATCGTGAGTAACGTAGAGTGAAGTCGTTTTCAGGCGACGGTGCAGTTGTTGCAGCTCAAGGCGCATCTGCACGCGCAGCTTGGCATCGAGGTTAGAGAGCGGCTCATCAAACAGGAACACCGCCGGATCGCGCACAATCGCGCGGCCCATCGCTACACGCTGACGCTGACCGCCAGAAAGCTCACGCGGACGACGCTTGAGCAGGCCATCCAGCTCCAGAATACGCGCCGCTTCTTTAACACGTTCGGCAATTTGTTGCTTGCCCATGCCGCGAATTTTCAGCCCCCACGCCATGTTTTCTTCGACACTCATATGCGGATAAAGAGCGTAGTTCTGGAACACCATCGCAATCCCGCGATCTTTCGGCTCCATTTCGGTCACGCGTTGGTCGTTAATCCAGATATCGCCTTCGGTGACCCGCTCCAGCCCGGCAACCATGCGCAGCAGCGTGGATTTCCCGCAGCCAGACGGCCCGACCATCACTATAAATTCGCCATCCGCCACATCAAGGGTCAGCGGTTTAATGACCTGGGTTTTGCCATCCCAGCTTTTGGTTACTGCCTGTAATTTCAGTCCTGCCATCTTATTTCTCACTATCGACCAGGCCACGCACGAAGGCACGCTGCATCACTAAAACAATCACTACTGGTGGGATCAGGGTTAACAACATCGCCGCCATCACCGAGTTCCATTCCGTTGTGCCTTCGCCTGTGGCGATCATCCCTTTAATCCCTGCCACGGTGGTGCCGAGATCAACATCGGTAATAATCAACAACGGCCACAAATACTGGTTCCAGCCGTAAATAAAGGTGATCACAAACAGCGCCGCCAGATTAGTTTTGGACAGCGGAAAAACGATGTCGCAAAAGAAACGCATTGGCGACGCGCCGTCGATCCGCGCGGCTTCCACCAGTTCATCCGGTAGGGTCATAAAGAACTGGCGAAACAGAAACGTGGCGGTCGCCGAGGCCATCAGCGGCAGCGTTAAACCTGCGTAGCTGTCGAACATGTTCAGGTTGGCGATGACTTCTACCGTCGGGAAGATACGCACTTCAACCGGCAGCATCAGGGTGATAAAAATCATCCAGAAGAAGAGGTTACGCAGCGGAAAACGAAACCAGACAATGGCAAAGGCCGAGAGCATCGAGACGGTAATTTTGCCGAGCGTAATGCTGAACGCCATCACAAAGCTGTTAAGCAACATCCGCCAGAACGGCGCGCTATTCGTGCCTACCCCGTTCACCCAGATGTTGTGGATGTTTTCCAGCAGATGCGTGCCGGGGATGAGCGTCATCGGCGCGGCGTAGACGGCTTGTTTATCCAGCGTCGCCGCGACAAACGCCACGTACAGCGGGAAGAGGATCACCGCGATCCCGAGGATCAGCATGGTATGGCTGAATATTGTCAGCCACGTACGGTTCTCAATCATTGGTAACGCACCTTGCTTTCAACATAGCGGAACTGCACCACCGTCAGCACGATGACGAGGAACATCAACACCACCGACTGCGCGGCAGACGAAGCCAGATCCAGCCCGGTAAAGCCTTCGCGGTAGATCTTATAAATCAGCGTCGTGGTGGCCTGTACTGGTCCGCCGGACGTGGCGGCGTCGATCACCGGGAAGGTATCGAAGAAGGCGTACACCAGGTTCACCACCAGCAGGAAGAAACTCACCGGCGCAATCAGCGGCAGCGCAATCTTAAAGAAGCGGCGAATCGGGCCTGCACCGTCGATGGCTGCGGCTTCAATCAACGAACGGGGAATGGATTGCAGCGCGGCATAGAAGAACAGAAAGTTGTAGCTGATTTGCTTCCATACTGAGGCAAACACCACCAGGAACATTGCCTGACCGCTGTTTTGCGCATGGTTCCAGTCATAGCCGAACTCAGCGAGAAAATGAGTGATCAGCCCGCGACCAGGGTTAAACAGGAAGATCCACAATACGGCGGCAACGGCGGGAGCCACGGCATACGGCAGCAGCATTAAGGTTTGATAGAAACGGCTGCCGCGCACGATGTACTCCACCAGCGCCGCGAAGAACAGCGACACCAGCAAACCGCTGACGGTGACAAAGGTGCTGAATTTTATCGTCGTCCAGAAGGAGTCGAGATAGTAGCTGTCATGAAACAGCGTGACGAAGTTATCCAGGCCGACAAACTGGCTGGAAAAGCCAAATGGATCGACGCTTTGTAGCGAGTACCACAACGCTTCGCCCGCAGGCCAGATAAAAAAGATAACGGTGATGATAAGCTGCGGCGCGACCAGCAAATAAGGCAGCCAGCGCGAGCGGAACACCGGACGGGATGATGACATTACAGTTAATTCCTGAACTGTGCCGGATGCGCTTCGCTTATCCGGCCTACACGCGATGCCAGGTCAGATAAGCGAAACGCATCCGACATTTCACTGATTAAGACTTCGTAGATTTCTCAAAGCGGCGCAGTAACTGGTTCCCACGCTCAACAGCGGTATCCAGCGCCTGCTGTGGCGTCTTCTTACCAGTCCACACGCTTTCCAGCTCTTCATCCACAATCACGCGGATCTGCGGCATATTGCCCAGACGCAGCCCTTTGGTGAACGGCAACGGCGGCTTGTTCAGCATCTGACGCGTCGCAGTATCCGCCCCTGGGTTTTTCTCATAAAAGCCCTGCTCACGGGTCAGGTCATACGCCGCTTTGGTAATTGGCAGATAACCGGTTTTCTGATGCCACTCGGCAGCGTTTTCTGGCTTCGCGAGGAAGTCGAGAAACTTCGCCACGCCGGTGTAAGTTTCTTTATCTTTGCCCTGCATCACCCACAGGCTGGCCCCGCCGATAATGGCGTTTTGTGGCGCATCTTTCGCATCGGCGTCGTACGGCATCATGCCTACGCCGTAGTTGAATTTGGCGTACTCGCGAATGTTGGCAAGAGAACCCGAAGAGGCGGTCGTCATCGCGCAATCACCGTTATAGAACTTCTCGGTGGATTCATCCTTACGCCCGACGTAACTGAAATCGCCCTTCTTGTTCATCTCTTCGAGCATGGCGATGTGTTTCACCTGCTCCGGCTTGTTGAACTCAAGCACCGCGTCCGTGCCGTCAAAGCCGTTGTTTTTGCTGGCAAACGGCAGACCGTTCCAGGCGCTAAAGTTTTCCAGTTGGATCCAGCCCTGCCAGCCGCTGGCGTAGCCGCACTTCATACCGGAGGCTTTCAGTTTCGCGGCATAGTCTGCCAGATCCTGCCAGGTTTTCGGCGGCTGTTCCGGGTCTAATCCCGCTTTCTTGAAGGCGTCTTTGTTGTAATAGAGAACGGGAGTCGAGCTGTTGAACGGCTGGGAGAGTAAGTGGCCGGTTTTGCTGTCGGAGTAGTAGCCTGAAACCGTCGGCACAAACTGCGACTCATCGAATTGAATCCCCGCCTCTTTAAACACGTCATATACCGGTTTAATGGCTTTCGACGCCATCATGGTGGCGGTGCCAACTTCATAAACCTGCAAAATAGCCGGCGCGTTGCCGGTACGAAATGCGGCAATCCCCGCACTTAAATTCTGTTCGTAGTTGCCTTTATAGGTCGGTACAATTTTGTAATCCGGGTTTTCGGCGTTAAAACGTTGAGCCAGAGAATCCACCTCTTTACCCAGTTCCCCTTCCATAGAATGCCAGAACGGAATGGTCGTCACTGCCTGTGCATTCCCCATTAACGCCAGTCCGAGCGCCAGTGCTGAAGCTGTATAATGTAACGGTTTCATCGTTTATCTCTCTTGTTGTACCGAATGCGCGAATTCACGCGTTTTATGCTCGCGGGGTAACATGACATGCTCGAATTACAGAAAAATAACTTTTTTGTTACATTTTTAAGATAGTAAGGTGTCAGAAAGATGACAAGGCAGTGACGGCGTGGGTGAGGGAAATTGGGAGATGGGGCACGGATATCCCGAGAATGCACTGAAAAGAGGCGATTAACGGCCAGCTAATCGCCAGAACCCCTTACCATGAAGAGCAAAAATGGCAGCAAATTCTGCGTCCAGTTTTGCTGCCCGATGAGAGCTACATTTTTCAATTTTAACAAAAGATTGCCGCGACACTGGTCTAACGGCAAAGAAGATTTTCATTGCACCACACTCTGCTTCAGCCGTTCATTGGCGGTCTTAATCCATTCCCGGTGGTGTTTTCTATAATGAGGTCTTGAGCGTTTAGCCGTATCAACTACAGCAACATACTGCTCGTTGGCTTCACGTAACCGACTCATTTTCGCCAACATTTCCGCATAGTAAATACGTGCCTGCGGGCCGGGGTAATAAGAAACAAGCACCTCAAACTCGCTTTCCGCATCAGCGTATTTTTCTTGTGCGGCTAACGCTCTGGCAAATAACAAATGCCCGTCTGCCGACTGAAAATCGGGGTTATAACGCATCACATCTTCCAGCGTCTGCTGACAGGCGGTGAACTCCTGAATAGCAAATTGCGCCTGCGCCAGGCTTAACATCATTACCGCTTCATGGGCGAAAATTCCGCTTAACGCCTGCTGATAATGGGGAACGGCTTCGTGATAACGCCCAAGGCGCGCCAGTTCGTTAGCTAACGCATAATGGTTTTGATTGGTCTCGGCAATCGCCAGCTCTTCGGTTAATTTGTGCAGGTGGCGTTCCGGGCTGATTTTGTCCTGCAGGCGCATCAGCAAAGTACGCCCGTGACGGTCAGCGCCCGTTTCAGGCAGCATAACCATGACGAAATACGCCACGCAGCCAATCACCGGAAAACAGAAGATAATAAAAATCCAGTATCGCTCTTGTCCGGAGCGATAAGCGTGAATACAGCAAAGCAGTTCAAGCATGACGACAACGGCATAATGCATGGGAGGGAACCTTTCCGTGGCAAATAAGTGGTCTGGTTTTAATCCTCCCGGTCAGTTGAAACAAGTCTGTATACGGACGAAGAACCCGGCAGAAGCTGGCTGCCGGGTATTCGATAATTTACCCGCCTAAATACGCACTTCTCACCGCTTCGTTTGCCAGCAGCGCATCGCCGGTATCGGAGAGCACCACATGACCGTTTTCCAGCACGTAGCCGCGATCAGCGAGCTTCAGCGCCTGGTTGGCGTTCTGCTCGACGAGGAAGATGGTCATCCCCTGCTCGCGCAGCTGCTCGATGGTGTCGAAAATTTGCTGGATGATAATCGGCGCAAGACCGAGCGATGGCTCATCAAGCAGTAGCAAACGCGGGTTACTCATCAAAGCGCGACCAATCGCCAGCATCTGCTGTTCACCGCCAGACATAGTGCCCGCTCGCTGAACACGGCGCTCATGCAGACGTGGAAACAGTTCATACACCCACTTTATGCGTTCCTGGAACTGGTCACGTTCAGCAAAAAAACCGCCCATCGCCAGGTTCTCTTCCACCGTCATCCGCGAGAAGACGCGGCGTCCTTCCGGGACAATCGCCACCGCTTCGCGCATGATTTTCGCCGTCTGCCAGTCGGTAATGTCTTTATCATCAAACACAATTCGCCCGCTGGTGGCACGCGGGTCGCCGCATAATGTGCCGAGCAAGGTGGTTTTCCCCGCCCCGTTAGCGCCAATGAGGGTGACAATCTCGCCCTGATTGATATGCAGGCTCACCTCATGCAGCGCCTGGATTTTGCCGTAGTGGGCGCTGACTTTGTCAAAGGACAACATGACTTTTTCCATCTTATGCCTCACCTAAATAGGCACGGATCACGTCCGGGTTATTACGGATTTGCTCCGGTGTACCGTTTGCCAGCGGCGTCCCCTGATTGACCACGTAAATTCTGTCTGAAATCCCCATCACCAGCTTCATATCGTGTTCAATCAACAAGATAGTGGTGTTGTGATGGTTACGCAGTTCGGCAATCAGCTCATCCAGCTCTTTCGTCTCTTTCGGGTTAAGACCTGCTGCCGGTTCGTCGAGCATTAAAATCTCCGGTTGCGTCACCATACAGCGGGCAATCTCCAGACGGCGCTGGTCACCATAGGCCAGGTTACTCGCCTGACGGTTGGCATGTTCCAACAAACCAATGCGCTCAAGCCAGGTAGCGGCGCGGTCGAGCGCTTCGCTCTGGGCGCGACGGAAAGAGGGTGTTTTCAACAGGCCGGAGAACAGCCCGGTTTTCAGTTGCTGATGCTGTGCCACCAGCAGGTTTTCAATCACCGTCATTTCACGGAACAGACGTACATGCTGGAAGGTGCGCACCACGCCCATGCGGGCGATATGCTGGCCGGGCAAACCTTCCAGATGCTGATCGCGCAGTAAAATAGTGCCGCCGGTGGGTTTGTAGAAACCGGTCAGGCAGTTAAAAACCGTGGTTTTTCCGGCACCGTTAGGGCCGATTAACGAGACGATCTCCTGCGGGTACAGTTCAAGATTGACGTTATTCACCGCCAGCAGGCCGCCGAAGCGCATCATCAGGCCGTTAACAGATAATAATGGCTGACTCATGCCTGCTCTCCTTTCGCTGCGCCGTTTTTCAGCTTGAGTTGCGGGCGCGTCATGGGCAGCAAGCCCTGCGGACGCCAGATCATCATCAGCACCATCAAACCACCGAGCATTAACATGCTGTATTCGTTGAAATCACGCATCAACTCGCGCGATACCACCAGCAAAACAGCCGCCAGAATCACTGCAAATTGCGAGCCCATACCGCCGAGCACCACTATCGCCAGCACAAACGCCGATTCGGCAAAGGTGAAAGATTCCGGGCTGACAAATCCCTGACGCGCCGCGAACAGCGTTCCGGCAAAACCGGCAAACGCGGCACTGATGGTAAAAGCGGTCAGCTTGATACGACGCGGACTTAAGCCCAGCGAACGACAGGCGATTTCATCTTCACGCAACGCTTCCCACGCGCGGCCCAGCGGCATTCGCAGTAAGCGGTTAATGACAAACAGGCTTAACACCACCAACAGTAATGCCACCAGGTAGAGGAAGATGACGCGATCGGACGGGTCGTATTTCAGGCCAAAGAAATTGCTGAACGTATCCCAGCCGCCTTCGCGGGCGGTGCGACTGAACTCGAGTCCGAAGAGAGTCGGTTTCGGGATCTGACTGATTCCGTTCGGACCGCCGGTGATTTCCGTGTTATTGAGCAGCAATATGCGCACAATTTCGCCGAAACCGAGAGTAACGATCGCCAGATAGTCGCCACGTAAACGCAACACCGGGAAGCCGAGCAGGAAGCCCGCCGCCGCCGCCATCAACCCGGCAATCGGCAGACAGGTCCAGAAGCCCAGACCGTAATAGTGATTGAGCAGCGCAAAAGTGTAAGCGCCGATGGCGTAAAAGCCGCCGTATCCCAGCACCAGCAGACCAGAAAGACCAACAACCACGTTCAGCCCGAGACCGAGAATAATGTAGATCATGGTCAGAGTGGCGATATCCACCGTCCCACGCGACACCATAAACGGCCACGCCACCGCAAGCACCAGCAGCGCCACGAGGAACAGTTTCTGCTTCACCGTGGAGCCATCAATCGCGGGCAGAATAAACTTCGGCCCGGAAACGCTTTTTAGCCCTTTCTGAAACGCAGGTCGCACAAGCTGGAAGAAAAAGACCACCGCAGTGCCAATAAACACCCACTGCCATCGGATGTCTGAAGCCGTATCGACCACCAGTTTGGTGCCGTCCAGCTCCAGTTGCACACCCATAAAGACGCCCGCGAGAACAAAGAACATGGCGGCAGAGAGCAGCGCCATTGCAATATGCATCGGTTTCATACTTTCTCTACCTCCGGGCGACCCAGAATACCGGTCGGCATCACCAGCAGAACCAGAATCAGCAGGGCAAATGAAACCACATCCTTATATTCCGTACTCAGATAGGCAGAAGAGAGCGCTTCCGCAATCCCCAGGATCAGGCCGCCAATCATCGCTCCAGGAATACTGCCAATCCCACCGAGTACCGCAGCGGTAAAGGCTTTCATCCCGGCCATAAAGCCGATGTAGGGGTTAATTACGCCATAGAACTGACCGAGCAACACGCCGGCCACCGCCGCCATCGCCGCGCCAATCACAAAGGTCAGCGCAATCACCCGGTCAGTGTTGATGCCAAGCAGGCTCGCCATTTTCAGATCTTCCGCGCAAGCACGACAGGCGCGCCCCATGCGGGAATAGCGGATGAAAATTGTCAGCGCCAACATGGCGAGGAAGGTAACAATCCAGATCACCGCCTGCATGGTGGTAATAGAGGCAGAGAAGTTTTCACTATGGCCCACAACCCACTGACCGTTAAACAGGCTGGGTAGCGCCACGTCGCGCGAACCTTCGGTCAGGCTGACGTAGTTTTGCAGGAAGATAGACATGCCGATTGCCGAGATGAGCGCAATCAGGCGCTTAGAGTTACGCACCGGGCGGTAAGCCACACGTTCGATACTCCAGCCATAGGCGCTGGCAATGACGATTGCGCCGACGAATCCCGCCGCCACCAGCAGCCAGCCGGTATCAATGCCCAGCATCATCAGTGCGGCGATGATCATAAAGGAGACGTAGCTGCCGATCATATAAACCTCGCCGTGGGCGAAGTTGATCATGCCGATAATGCCGTAAACCATGGTGTAGCCGATGGCTATCAGCGCGTAGGTACTGCCCAGCGTGACGCCGTTAAACATCTGCTGCAAGAAATACAAAAACTGCTCAGACATAAGGTAACCTTTCTAAAACCGCCCGCATTTCACGGGCGGTGGGATGATCACTTGGCTGCCGTCGATGAACCGTCGGCGTGCCACTGGAAGACACCAAAATCAAATCCCTTAAGATCGCCTTTTTCATCCCAGTTCAGCGGCCCAATCACGGTGTTTGCACCGTTAGCTTTTAAATCTTTCACCAGCGCCAGCGGCTCATCGCTGCCGGTACGCTCAAGGGCAGTCGCCAGAGATTGCACCGCCGCGTAGGTGATCCAGACATATGGCCCGGACGGATCTTTCTTGTCTCCTTTCAGCGCATCAACGATGCCTTTGTTTGCCGGGTCCTGGTCATAGCGTTTTGGCATAGTGACCAACATACCTTCGGCGGCATCACCAGCAATGTTCGACAGCGACGCATTACCCACCCCTTCCGGCCCCATAAACTGAGTTTTCAGGCCAACGGAACGGGCCTGGCGCAGCATCTGCCCCATTTCCGGGTAGTAACCGCCGTAGTAAACGAAGTCGATGTTTTCTTTTTTCAGGCGGGCGATCAGCGCGGAGAAATCTTTCTCACCAGCGGTAATACCGTCGAAGAAGACGACGTTGGCATTGGCTGCTTTCAATCCGTCCTGCACCGAACGCGCCAGCCCTTCGCCATACTGTTGTTTGTCGTGAATGATAGCGATGCGCTGGGGCTTCACCGTCTCAAGAATGTATTTTGCCGCTGTTGGCCCCTGGGAAGAGTCCAGCCCGGCAGTACGCATGATGTGTTGATAACCGCGTTGAGTCAGCTCCGGGTTGGTCGCCCCCGGCGAGATCATCAAAATACCTTCATCTTCGTAGATATCTGATGCAGGTTGGGTAGAAGAAGAACACAGATGACCAATAACGTATTTAATGCCGTCGTTAACGATTTTGTTGGCGACCGCAACGGCTTGTTTCGGGTCGCAGGCGTCGTCATATTCCACGCCCACCAGCTTATCGCCTTTAATTCCCCCTTTGGCATTAATGTCTTTAATCGCCTGACGCGCGCCGTTAAATTCCATATCGCCCCACTGGGCAATCGGACCGGACATCGCGCCGACAACGGCAACTTTAATATCGTCGGCCATAGCGGTGTGTGAAATTGTCAGTGCAATCATCCCTGCGATGATAGTTTTCGCAT
Organism: Escherichia sp. MOD1-EC6021; assembly: GCF_002965245.1. Lineage (NCBI taxonomy): Bacteria > Pseudomonadati > Pseudomonadota > Gammaproteobacteria > Enterobacterales > Enterobacteriaceae > Escherichia > Escherichia sp. MOD1-EC6021. The sequence goes on from NZ_PTRU01000009.1 coordinate 128,095, forward strand.
TCCGTTTCATAGTCAAAAATCCCCATTCGTGATGTTGTGTTGCTTTGTTTTTATGTGTTAACAAATCAGACTGTACTTTTTTTATACTGCACTGTTTTTGCCTGTCTGATTAAGGGTTTAGCGCAGTATTTTGTGATAATAGCGATTAAAATCCCTATTTTTCAGTCGATTAAGAACAGATAATATTCTGAATTTATTGATAGATAAACAGAAAAAAGCGCCGTTGTCAGCATAAAATAACGGTACAAAGGGCGGAATAATTCACTACCATTCAGGGGATTATGCTGGACATTTTTCATTCTCTAATGTTTTTAATTTGTAATTATTGCTGTTAAAAAATTAATCACCTGCCAAAAGAAATAAAAAAGAGAAAGCCTCCGATTAAATTATTTCGCTACACTGGTTCCACTTTTGTGATTTACACGGGTTCCCCATGAAGCTGACCATCATTCGATTAGAACACTTTAGCGACCAGGACCGGATTGATCTGCAAAAGATCTGGCCGGAGTACTCCCCTTCCTCTTTACAGGTTGACGATAACCACCGCATCTACGCCGCGCGTTTTAACGAGCGCCTGCTCGCGGCCGTGCGGGTAACCTTAAACGGCACCGAGGGGGCACTGGATTCCCTGCGCGTGCGGGAAGTCACCCGCCGTCGCGGTGTGGGGCAATATCTGCTGGAAGAGGTTTTGCGTAACAATCCTGGCGTTTCAGGCTGGTGGATGGCAGATGCAGGCGTGGAAGATCGCGGCGTGATGACGGCGTTTATGCAGGCGCTGGGGTTTACGGCACAACAGGGCGGCTGGGAGAAGCGTTAATCGTCAAGTTTGATTTCAAAAGTGATGACCAACGAGAAATGGCCTGATGCGCTACGCTTATCAGGCCTACAATGTGTGCTGCAATTTACTGATTTCTTTGGATCTTGTAGGCCGGATAAGGCGTTTACGCCGCATCCGGCATGAAGCATGCGTACTCGATATTAGCAATTTGGCGGCAACCCAAAGTTGCCGATTAATGATTACTTCGCATCGGTCGCCGTGCCGTTGGCGTGCCAGTCAAATACGCCGAACTCAAAGCCTTTCAGATCACCTTTCTCATCCCAGGTCAGCGGCCCCATCACGGTATCCACGGAGTTCGCTTTCAGGTATTTGGCGATTTCAGCCGGATCGTCAGACTGATTCAGGCCCGCCTGCAAAGATTGCAGCGCGGCGTAGGTGGTCCAGACGAACGCGCCGCTTGGGTCCTGTTTTTTCGCTTTGATCGCGTCAACAATTGGTTTGTTCGCCGGAACCTGATCGTAGTTCTTCGGCTTGGTTACCAGCAACCCTTCAGCTGACTCGCCCGCAATGTTAGACAGCGAGACGTTAGCCACGCCTTCCGGCCCCATAAACTGAGTTTTCAGCCCTGCCGCGCGTGCCTGACGCAGGATCTGCCCCATTTCCGGGTGGTAACCACCGTAGTAAACGAAGTCGATATTCTCTTTCTTCAAACGCGCCACCAGCGTTGAGAAATCTTTTTCCCCGGCGGTGATGCCGTCAAAGAACACCACGTTAGCATTGCCTTTCTTCAGGCCGTCCTGCACCGCACGCGCCAGACCTTCGCCGTACTGCTGTTTGTCGTGAACGATAGCAATACGCTGCGGTTTCACTTTCTCAAGAATATATTTCGCCGCCGTCGGCCCCTGGTCGGAATCCAGGCCGGTGGTGCGCAGGATCAGCTGATAGCCACGGGCGGTCAGCTCTGGTGCGGTTGCTGCTGGGGTGATCATTAAAATGCCTTCGTCTTCGTAGATGTCAGACGCTGGCTGCGTTGATGAAGAACAGAGGTGGCCAATGACATATTTAATGCCGTCGTTAACGACTTTGTTCGCCACCGCGACCGCCTGTTTCGGGTCACAGGCATCGTCATATTTTACGATTTGCAGTTTGTTGCCTTTGATACCGCCTTTAGCGTTAATATCCGCAACTGCCTGCTCTGCGCCAGTAAACTCCTGGTCGCCGTACTGGGCCACCGGACCGGACATTGCGCCCACAACCGCGACTTTAATATCTTCTGCCAGAGCCATATTGCTGAATGCCAGCGCGATACATCCTGCCAGTAACGCTTTACCCTTTATATTCATCCTGAGAATCCCCATTCATCTGGTTATTACGTGTGTTGTGATGTTGTTGTTCAGCACTTTATTTCGTTTTATGCATGACTACCCGTGCTTTAGCAGCATACTCTGCTAAAACATACCCGATTTTTATGATATTGGAATAGCTATTTTGACAGTTTATTAACAATCTGCGTGGGGATTGGCGTTTTGTCGGAGGGGGTAATTGATTATTGCAGAGGTCCAAAAAACAAAAACCCCGGACTCTCATCCAGGGTTCTCTGATTAATAGTGGAAATTACGCTTCAATAGCAGCGCGAAGTTTTTTCATCGCGTTCTTTTCCAGCTGGCGCACACGCTCAGCGGAAACACCGTAACGGTCAGCCAGTTCCTGCAACGTGGACTTGTTGTCTTCGTCCAACCAGCGTGCGCGGATAATGTCCTGGCTACGCTCATCCAGGCCCTGCATCGCGTCGGTCAGACGGTTTGCCGCCTGCTCTTCCCAGTTATCATCTTCAATGCCGTCGGCAAAGTTGGACGATTTATCCTGCAGATAAAGCACCGGAGCCATCGGCTGGCTGTCGGAATCGTCATCGGAAGACAGGTCAAAGGTCATGTCCTGTGCCGCCATACGCGATTCCATCTCACGTACGTCTTTGCTGGTTACGCCCAGTTCACGGGCCACCATTTCGACTTCATCCTGATTAAACCAGCCCAGACGCTGCTTGGTTTTACGCAGGTTGAAGAACAGTTTGCGCTGCGCTTTGGTGGTCGCAACTTTGACGATACGCCAGTTGCGCAGAACGTATTCGTGGATCTCTGCTTTGATCCAGTGAACGGCGAAGGAGACCAGGCGCACACCCACTTCCGGGTTAAAACGGCGCACTGCTTTCATCAGGCCGATGTTACCTTCCTGAATCAAATCCGCCTGTGGCAGGCCATAGCCCGCATAATTACGAGCAATATGAACAACAAACCGCAGGTGAGACAGGATCAGCGTTTTTGCTGCTTCCAGATCGCCATGGTAATGCAGCTTTTCAGCCAGCGCCCGCTCCTCGTCAGCCGACAACATCGGCCACGCGTTAGCTGCCCGGATGTAGGAATCCAGGTTGCCAACTGGGGCTAAAGCTAAACTTTGCATTTTGTCAGTCATTCAAATCCTCTCAATCGATATCTTCTGGCGCTTCAGTGGTAGCAACAACTGTGCCAGAGCTTAAGAGCAACGAGGTTATCATTCACTGTTTTATCAGACCGTGATTTTATCCACAAGTTCAATGCAACGCTGTGAATAAATTACGCACAAAATGTGACATAGAGATGAAATACCGGGAAGAGACAACGGGGTCTCTTTCCCTGCTACGGAACCCATTGCAGGGAAAGAGTATAACACGCTTTTATTATTCAGGCGTAAAGTGGCGTAAATGTTGTACCGTGGCAAGCCAGGCTGCCACCCAGCCAATCATCGAACACACCAGCAGCAAAAGCAGACATTCATCGAAAGATAAGCCATTGATATCAAACCTCGTTCCGAAAACCTGTGCCACTTCCGCAACCGCCGAAGACAAACGCAGTACCAGAATCTCTGACAAAATTAATGACAACAATGCGCCAGAAAATCCCAGCAATGCGCCACCGTACAGGAACGGGCGCAGGATGAAACCATCTGTCGCACCAATCAGTTTCTGTACGTTAATGGAGTCACGGCGAGCAAAGATGCTCAGACGCACACTGTTACCGATGACGAGGAACACTGCCGCCACCATCAATACGCCGATCATTGCCGAAACGCGCCCGACCAGCCCGGTCAACGCCGCCAGACGGGCAAACCAGCTGTCATCCATTCGCACTTCGTCAATGCCGTTGATCTGGGTGATACGATCGCGCAAGGTATTCAGTGACTCGGTCCCCTGAAAATCGAGTTTCGGGATTACCACCGCCACTGCCGGAAGCGGGTTTTCCTCCAGCATATCCAGCGCACCACCAAAACCAGACCAGTTACGGAACTCGCCCAGTGCGTCTTCACGAGAAAGATAGTTTACTTTCTCTACGCCTTGCTCGGCCTGCAACTGTGCCACCACACCCGCAGCGGCGTCATCATCCAGCGTTTTTTGCAGATAAACAGTGATTTGCGGTGACGGATAATACTGCGTCGCCGCCTGGTTAACGTTTTTGTACACCATATAACAGACGCTGGGCAGCGTCAGGGAGATGGCGATAACCATCACCGTTAAAAACGTGGCGAACGGTTTACTTTTCAGATCCTGCAATGCGCCGTGGAAGGCATAGCGCACCTGTTCGTTGAAAACGTTGGTTTTGCGATTTACCGGTTTTGGCGAGGATTTCGCCCGTTTTGGCGCGTTACGACCGCCGTCGCCAGAGCCGCCGACCGATTTACGGAAGCGATCCAGACGCCCGCCAAACTGCCGGATATGATTGATTGCATCGCGCTTATTCATGGCCCACGCCTCCATGCAAGTGACCATCGCTCAGGGTGAGCATGCGATAGGAACGCCGCGAAATCAGGTTGATGTCGTGCGTTGCCATCAATACGGTTACCCCAACGCGGTTAAATTCTTCAAACAGACGTAGAATTCCTTCTGACAACGCGTCGTCAAGGTTACCGGTCGGTTCATCCGCCAGCAGTACCGCGGGCTTGTTCACCACCGCGCGGGCAATGCCAACACGCTGTTGTTCACCGCCGGAAAGCTGAATAGGGAAGTTCTTCGCTTTGTCCAGTAGCCCGACTTTATCCAGCGCCGCCGATACACGACGACGAATATCGTCACCGCTGGCACCGGCGATAATCAGGGGTATCGCCACGTTATCGTAGACAGTACGGTCCATCAGTAGATGGTGATCCTGGAAAATCATGCCAATCTGGCGGCGCAGAAACGGAACTTCACGGTTTTTCAGACGCGTGATGTCATGGCCGCTAAACCAGATTTTCCCGGCGCTGGGCCGCTCAATCCCACAGATCAGCTTCAGGAGGGTACTTTTCCCTGCGCCGGAATGACCGGTCAGAAACGCCATCTCACCCGGCTGCATATGGAACGTAACGCCCTGCAGCGCCTGTCTCCCACCGAGATAAGCCTTGCTGACATGTTCAAAGCGAATCATTGTTAATCCTCTCGGGCAAAAAGTGCCTCTATAAAGTCGTCCGCTTTAAACGGACGCAAATCCTCAATACGTTCGCCGACACCAATGTAGCGGATAGGGATACCAAACTGGTCAGCCACCGAGAAAATTACCCCGCCTTTCGCCGTGCCGTCCAGTTTCGTTAGCGTGATGCCGGTTAAGCCAACGGCTTCGTGGAACAGTTTGGCCTGGCTTACTGCATTCTGCCCGGTACTGGCGTCGATAGTCAGCATAACTTCATGCGGAGCTTCAACGTCGAGTTTCTTCATCACGCGGACGATTTTCTTCAACTCTTCCATCAAGTGCGATTTGTTCTGCAGGCGTCCGGCGGTATCGGCAATCAGAACGTCGATGTTACGCGCTTTAGCGGCCTGAATGGCGTCGAAGATAACAGAAGCAGAATCCGCACCGGTATGCTGGGCAATCACCGGAATATTATTACGCTGACCCCAGACCTGAAGCTGTTCAACCGCTGCTGCACGGAAAGTATCGCCCGCCGCCAGCATCACTGATTTACCCTGCTGCTCAAACTGACGCGCCAGCTTACCAATCGTCGTGGTTTTACCCACACCGTTGACGCCCACCATCAGGATCACGAACGGCGTTTTACCTTCAACGTTCAGCGGTTCATCGACTTTCGCCAGAATCTCGCCCATCTCTTCTTTCAGAAGGCCATAGAGCGCCTCGGCATCACGAAGCTGCTTGCGGGTCGCACCTTCTGTCAGATTGGTGATAATTTTACGCGTGGTTTCCACGCCCACATCGGCGATGAGCAATTGCTCTTCCAATTCTTCAAACAGATCATCGTCGATTTTTTTACCGCGGAACAGGCTGATAAATCCGGAACCGAGGTTTTCTTTGGTTTTTAACAGGCTGCGTTTCAGGCGCGCGAAGAAACCTTCTTTGGTCGGTTTTTCCTGCTCCTGAGCGATTTCTTCCACCGGCTGCTCTTCTTCTGCCGGAGGAACCACCATCACCGCCTCTTCTGCCGCTTCGGCAGCCAGCGCCTGTGCTTCCAGCTCTTCGTCGGTGATTTCGTCTTTAGCCGCTTCTTCTTCCGCCGCTTCGACAATCTCTACGGTTTCCGCTTCGGCCTGCCACTCTTCTGGCGAAACCTCTTCGGCTTTGACGTCTTCCGGCAACGGCAGCTCTTCACGCTCGATAGCCACAGGCTCTGGCGTAACTTCAGGTTCAATGACTGACGCTGGCGTTTCTTCAACTATCGTTTCCGGCTCAGTAATAACTTCCGGTTCAGCAACAGCTTCAGGCTGCGCTTTTTCACTTTCAGCAACCTGTTCAGTAACTTCCACAACGTCGGCAGCAAAAGTTTCCGCCTCGGCTTCAGTATGCGCCTGCGGCTGCTCTTCAACGGCTTGTTCAGAAGCCTTCGCAGGCTCTTGCGCCGGAACGATTTCTTCTACAACCGGTTGTTCGTTCTGGACTTCTGTCTCTTTTTCCGGGGTCTGCTCTTTTTGACCAAAGCCCAGCCAGGAAAAAAAGCCACGTTTTTTTTCTTTCGCCATTTGCGACTACACTCCTCGCTGTTGCTTCATGGCACAGCGTTAACGCTATGTACATAGCAGCTAAAAAAATGATGAAATAGTCTATCACTTAACTTAATTCACATCACCGCCTGCAAGTATGTGTTATCTGGCGGATTGAGCAATTTATCATGAAAAAACCGAATCATTCCGGCAGCGGCCAAATCCGCATTATTGGCGGGCAGTGGCGAGGCCGTAAACTCCCGGTTCCTGATAGCCCAGGCCTGCGCCCCACCACCGACCGCGTACGCGAAACGTTGTTTAACTGGCTGGCTCCGGTCATTGTTGACGCCCAATGTCTGGATTGCTTCGCCGGGAGCGGCGCGCTGGGGCTGGAAGCGTTATCGCGCTACGCTGCGGGGGCCACGTTGATTGAGATGGATCGCGCGGTTTCTCAACAGTTAATTAAGAATCTGGCGACACTAAAAGCAGGTAATGCACGCGTGGTGAACAGCAACGCGATGTCATTCCTGGCGCAAAAAGGCACACCGCATAATATCGTTTTTGTCGATCCACCGTTCCGCCGTGGCTTGTTAGAAGAGACGATAAATTTACTGGAAGATAACGGCTGGCTGGCTGACGAAGCCCTGATTTATGTCGAAAGCGAAGTCGAAAACGGGCTCCCCACCGTTCCGGCGAACTGGTCATTACATCGGGAAAAAGTGGCAGGTCAGGTGGCTTACCGCCTGTATCAACGCGAAGCACAAGGAGAAAGTGATGTTGATTAATATTGGACGTTTGTTAATGCTCTGCGTTTGGGGATTTTTAATCCTCAACCTGGTGCATCCCTTCCCGCGTCCGCTGAATATTTTCGTTAACGTGGCGCTGATTTTTACCGTGCTGATGCATGGTATGCAGCTGGCGCTGTTGAAATCCACTTTACCGAAAGATGGCCCGCAGATGACCACCGCCGAAAAGGTGCGGATTTTCCTTTTCGGCGTGTTTGAACTGCTGGTCTGGCAGAAGAAATTTAACGTTAAAAAATAACCTTATTGTTCGCCAACAAAGCTGACAAAGCGCGTTCCTTTATAGCTCAGCGTACCTTTATCGCCCACTGTCAGGGCATGGTACTGCTGGGCGTCGAGGCGAAAGGTCTGTTCCATTCCTCCGCTTTGCGGTTTGAAGCTCGCCTCATAGCGCATGCTGGTACCAGCCGGTGTCACTTCCTGCTGGCGCGAACGGCGATCGTTAATCGGTTTTTCCCGCTTATTGCTCACCACCACCAACTTTTGCTGGAGTGGCGCTATATCATTATCAGCTTTTTCCCGTCGTTGTTGCATAAAACGAAACGATGCGGCGACGATGATTAAGCCAATGATAACAATAAAGAAAAGAGGTGGTTTGCTCATCTTAATCCCTCATCGGAAAATGCGGAAATAAGCATACCCTGCCAGTTATGGTGTTGTCATCCGTCCACCCTCGCCACTAAACTGGAAGCAAGACCGTAGGCATTCCGCTTACGAAAAAATAACGAATTCAAGGAACTAAGATGCTTTGGTCGTTTATCGCTGTCTGTCTTTCCGCATGGCTATCTGTGGATGCATCGTATCGTGGGCCAACCTGGCAACGCTGGGTATTTAAACCATTAACCCTTCTTCTCCTGCTGTTGCTGGCCTGGCAAGCGCCGATGTTCGACGCCATTAGCTATCTGGTGCTGGCGGGGCTGTGCGCCTCACTGCTGGGCGATGCGCTAACCCTGTTGCCACGTCAACGTCTGATGTACGCCATCGGCGCGTTTTTCCTCTCGCACCTGCTTTACACCATCTATTTCGCCAGTCAGATGACGCTCTCTTTCTTCTGGCCTCTGCCACTGGTATTGCTGGTTCTGGGCGCGCTGTTACTGGCGATTATCTGGACGCGTCTGGAAGAGTATCGTTGGCCTATCTGCACGTTTATCGGCATGACGCTGGTGATGGTATGGCTGGCAGGTGAACTGTGGTTCTTCCGTCCAACCGCTCCGGCACTTTCTGCATTTGTCGGCGCTTCGTTGCTGTTTATCAGTAACTTTGTCTGGCTGGGTAGCCACTATCGCCGACGCTTCCGTGCGGATAACGCGATTGCCGCCGCTTGTTATTTTGCCGGACATTTCCTCATCGTCCGCTCGCTGTATCTCTGATAAAACTTGACTCTGGAGTCGACTCCAGAGTGTATCCTTCGGTTAATGAGAAAAAACTTAACCGGAGGATGCCATGTCGACTCCTGACAATCACGGCAAGAAAGCCCCTCAATTTTCTGCGTTCAAACCGCTAACCACGGTACAGAACGTCAACGACTGTTGCTGCGACGGCGCATGTTCCAGCACGCCAACGCTCTCTGAAAACGTCTCCGGCACCCGCTATAGCTGGAAAGTCAGCGGCATGGACTGCGCCGCCTGCGCGCGCAAGGTAGAAAATGCCGTGCGCCAGCTTGCAGGCGTGAATCAGGTGCAGGTGCTGTTCGCCACCGAAAAACTGGTGGTTGATGCCGACAATGACATCCGTGCACAAGTTGAATCTGCGGTGCAAAAAGCGGGCTATTCCCTGCGCGATGAACAGTCCGCCGACGAACAACAAGAATCACGCCTGAAAGAGAATCTGCCGCTGATTACGCTAATCGTGTTGATGGCAATCAGCTGGGGTCTGGAGCAGTTTAATCATCCGTTCGGTCAACTGGCGTTTATCGCGACCACGCTGGTTGGGCTGTACCCGATTGCTCGTCAGGCATTACGGCTGATCAAATCCGGCAGCTACTTCGCTATTGAAACCTTAATGAGCGTAGCCGCTATTGGTGCGCTGTTTATTGGCGCAACGGCTGAAGCTGCGATGGTGTTGCTGCTGTTTTTGATTGGTGAACGACTGGAAGGCTGGGCCGCCAGCCGCGCGCGTCAAGGGGTCAGCGCGTTAATGGCGCTGAAACCGGAAACCGCCACGCGCCTGCGTAATGGCAAGCGTGAAGAGGTAGCAATTAACAGCCTGCGTCCGGGCGATGTTATCGAAGTTGCGGCAGGTGGGCGTTTACCTGCCGACGGTAAACTGCTCTCGCCCTTTGCCAGTTTTGATGAAAGCGCCCTGACCGGCGAATCCATTCCGGTGGAACGCGCGACGGGTGATAAAGTTCCTGCAGGCGCCACCAGCGTAGACCGTCTGGTAACGCTGGAAGTGCTGTCAGAACCGGGTGCCAGCGCCATTGACCGGATTCTGAAACTGATCGAAGAAGCTGAAGAGCGCCGCGCACCGATTGAGCGGTTTATCGACCGTTTCAGCCGTATTTACACGCCAGCGATTATGGCCGTCGCCCTGCTGGTGACGCTGGTGCCGCCGCTGCTGTTTGCCGCAAGCTGGCAGGAGTGGATTTATAAAGGGCTGACGCTGCTGCTGATTGGCTGCCCGTGTGCGCTGGTGATCTCAACACCTGCGGCGATCACCTCCGGGCTGGCAGCCGCAGCGCGTCGTGGGGCGTTGATTAAAGGCGGTGCGGCGCTGGAACAACTAGGTCGTGTTACCCAGGTGGCGTTTGATAAAACCGGTACGCTGACCGTCGGTAAACCGCGCGTTACCGCGATTCATCCGGCAACGGGTATTAGTGAATCTGAACTGCTGACACTGGCAGCGGCGGTCGAGCAAGGCGCGACGCATCCATTGGCGCAAGCCATCGTACGCGAAGCACAGGTTGCTGAACTCGCCATTCCCGCCGCCGAATCACAGCGGGCGCTGGTCGGGTCTGGTATTGAAGCACTGATTAACGGCGAGCGCGTGTTGATATGCGCTGCCGGAAAACATCCGGCTGTTGCATTTGCTGGTTTAATTAACGAACTGGAAAGCGCCGGGCAAACGGTAGTACTGGTGGTGCGTAACGATGACGTGCTTGGCGTAATTGCATTGCAGGATACCCTGCGCGCCGACGCCGCAACTGCCATCAGCGAACTGAGCGCCCTGGGTGTCAAAGGGGTGATCCTCACTGGCGATAATCCACGCGCAGCGGCGGCAATCGCCGGTGAACTGGGGCTGGAATTTAAAGCGGGCCTATTACCAGAAGATAAAGTCAAAGCGGTGACCGAGCTGAATCAACATGCGCCTCTGGCGATGGTCGGTGACGGTATTAACGACGCGCCCGCCATGAAAGCTGCCGCCATAGGAATTGCAATGGGCAGTGGCACAGATGTGGCGCTGGAAACCGCCGACGCAGCATTAACCCATAACCACCTGCGCGGCCTGGCGCAGATGATTGAACTGGCACGCGCCACTCACGCCAACATCCGCCAGAACATCACCATTGCGCTGGGGCTGAAAGGGATCTTCCTCGTCACAACGCTGTTAGGGATGACCGGACTATGGCTGGCGGTGCTGGCAGATACGGGTGCGACGGTGCTGGTAACAGCGAATGCGTTAAGATTGTTGCGCAGGAAGTAAAAGTGTTGCCTGATAGCCTCTGGCTATCAGGCTTAGTGCTGAGGCGGGAACGGCGGCATAGTCAGGAAAGCATAATAAAGCGCTAACATCAGAATGACGGAGATAACACAGCATGCAGCAACCAGGCGGGATGCTATGGATGGCCTTTTGAACATCAACCACAGGGCATAAGCAAGCCCGACACCGTTAAGTAAAGGTAAAAAAATCATTAGCCAGAGCCAACCCCAGGCAAGTACCCCCAGCCATCCCCCCACGACGATAAAAACAGGGATCAGCCAATTGGGGGTGAAGATCGCGAGCAATCCCAGCAATGCCAGACAAACTGGAATTAAATAATCCATTTGTGCATTCCATTACGTTTGCGTGCCGGATGCGGCGTAAACGCCTTATCTGGCCTACACAGGGCATTGAACTCGTAGGCATGATAAGACGCGACAGCGTCGCATCAGGCATCCACACACAACCGCCGGATGCGGCGTGAACGCCTTATCCGTCCTACACAGAGCATAGAACTCGTAGGCATGATAAGACGCGACAGCGTCGCATCAGGCATTGTGCACCGTATCGCCAGATGCAGCTTGAACGCCTTATCCGTCCTACAAACCGGTTTCAAGCCGCAAAATTGAGCGCGATCGGTCCGCTAGCCTGATCCACCTTACCCCGATTTGCGAATCAAATAACGATAAGGCAGTCCATCGGTCTCTTTCGCAACCAGTTCGTGTTCCATAAAGGTACAAAACCCAGGAATATCGCGTGTCGTCGCCGGATCGTCAGCAATAATCAGCAACGTTTCACCTGGCTGCATATTGCGCACAGTTTTGCGCACCATCATTACTGGTTCCGGGCAGCGCAGGCCAAGTGCGTCGAGTGTGTGGTCAGGGCTGGAAAAGAGATCGGTCATTTTCTTCTCATCACATAAAAAAACGGCGCTAGTTTACGCCCTGTGAGTCCGTAAGCAAACCAGGTTAACGATTGCGTGAAAATTAACCATTGCATTGTCAACGTAAAGCAGTATCATGCGGCGGCTCGAAAAAAGGGTCAGCACGTTATTATGTTAAGGTAACAGACGTGTCGTACGTATTGGGTTCCCTCACCCCAATGGTTAATCAAAAAGGTACAATATGAACGTTTTCTCGCAAACTCAACGCTATAAGGCGTTGTTCTGGTTATCGTTATTTCATCTGTTGGTGATCACCTCCAGTAACTATCTGGTTCAGCTTCCCGTATCCATTTTTGGTTTCCATACCACCTGGGGCGCGTTTAGCTTTCCGTTTATTTTCCTTGCTACCGACCTGACTGTGCGTATTTTTGGCGCGCCGCTGGCTCGTCGCATCATCTTTGCGGTGATGATCCCCGCATTGCTGATCTCCTACGTCATCTCGTCGCTGTTCTATATGGGTTCATGGCAGGGGTTCGGCGCGCTCGCCCACTTCAACCTGTTTGTCGCCCGTATCGCCACCGCCAGTTTCATGGCCTACGCGCTGGGGCAAATCCTCGACGTGCACGTTTTTAACCGCCTGCGTCAGAGTCGTCGCTGGTGGCTGGCACCGACGGCTTCCACCCTGTTTGGGAACGTCAGCGACACGCTGGCCTTCTTCTTCATTGCCTTCTGGCGCAGCCCAGATGCCTTTATGGCTGAACACTGGATGGAAATCGCGCTGGTCGATTACTGTTTCAAAGTGTTAATCAGTATCGTTTTCTTCCTGCCAATGTATGGCGTATTACTCAATATGCTGTTGAAAAGACTGGCAGATAAATCCGAAATCAACGCTTTGCAGGCGAGTTAAAGGTTCGTTATCAGAGTTGTGATAAGATGGATGAATGAGCCGTTATGGCCGTTTATCGAAAGGAAGAAGTCAATGCGCAATCTGGTTAAATATGTCGGAATTGGCCTGCTGGTTATGGGGCTTGCGGCCTGTGATGATAAAGACACTAACGCTACGGCGCAGGGTTCGGTCGCGGAAAGTAACGCTACCGGGAATCCCGTCAACCTGCTTGATGGCAAGTTAAGTTTCTCGCTGCCAGCGGATATGACCGACCAGAGCGGTAAGCTGGGAACGCAGGCTAATAACATGCATGTCTGGTCCGACGCCACCGGGCAAAAAGCAGTCATCGTCATCATGGGCGATGATCCGAAAGAAGATCTGGCGGTGCTGGCGAAGCGCCTGGAAGATCAGCAACGTAGCCGCGATCCGCAGCTGCAAGTGGTAACCAATAAAGCCATTGAGCTGAAAGGTCACAAAATGCAGCAGTTAGACAGCATTATCTCCGCGAAAGGCCAGACGGCGTACTCTTCCGTTATTCTGGGTAACGTGGGTAATCAACTGCTGACCATGCAAATTACGCTGCCAGCTGACGATCAGCAAAAAGCACAGACCACCGCAGAAAACATCATTAATACGCTGGTTATTCAGTAAGTTTTAAGATGATGAGATGGCCTCAGGTACTTCCACCGGAGGCCGTTTTTTTAATCGCCACGTCAGTAATAACGCGATTGCGACCAGTCCCGCCGCCGCCAGATAAATCACCGGGACGCCCGCCCAACTCATCACCAGCCCAGCCAGTGGTCCGGTCACGCCAAGCGATAAATCCATAAATACGGTGTAAGTTGCCAGCGCCGCCCCCTGATTCTGCTGCGGCACTGCTTTGACCGCCACCACACCAAGCGCCGGGAACACCAGCGAAAACCCCGCCCCTGCCAGTAAGACGCCAATTTTCGCCATCCACGGCATGGTCGCCACGCCGACCAACAGCAGGCCAATAATCTCAACGCTAAAGCAGAGCATCGCCACATTTAAGCCGCCGATACGGTTAATGCCGTTAGGAAATAACAAACGCGTACCGACAAACGCACAGCTAAACAGCGTCAGCGCAAAAGCCGCACCGTCCCAGCCTTTAGCGTCATAAAACAATGTGATAAAGGTGGCGATAACGCCAAATCCGGCAGAAGCCAACGCCAGCGCCATGCCGTATAACCAGACACGCCCAAGCACCGCGCGAAACGGCAGCGGTTTGCCTTTGCTGGCTTTTACCGTCGGACGCGGGATCGCTAACAAAATGGCCACCAGCGCCACACCCATAATGATTAACGCTAACGCCTGCAAGCCGCCCCAGTGATAAAACACCACACCTAACGGCGCGCCCATTGCCATCGCCCCGTAAGTGACAATGCCGTTCCACGAAATCACCCGCCCGATATGCAGCGAACCAACCACGCCAACGCCCCATAGGGTCGATCCCGTTCCGGCAAAACTTTGCCCAATCCCAAGGATCACGCGCCCCAGGCACAGTAATAACAGGCTGATGACGGGCAGACTGGCGGTTAACCCTGCCGTCAGATACCCCAAACCGCTCAAAAAGCAGCCGCATAAACCGAAGACGACAATCTTTTTGGGTCCCAGCAAATCGGCGTAACGTCCGGCATGAGGGCGGCTCAGCAAGGTGGCGAAATATTGCAGGCTGATAACCAATCCTGCCCAGAAAGCGCTAAAGCCCATCACATCATGGACATAGCCCGGTAATACAGCGAGCGGCAACCCGATGGTGAGGTAGCTGGCGAAGTTAAACATGACAATGGAGACAATGCGCAAATTTAGGCGCAATCCGTTTAGCGCGGGTTCGGCTACGGGTTCGGGCATGAGGATCACCACATTTTTACAACAGTGTTTCATTTTTACCACGTGCTGACGTGAAAATCAGCAGGAAGAATCAGAATATTGCTGGCGTGACTCCCGCTACACTTAATACAAAAAGTCACAAGGAAGCCCCAATGGAAACCCCTCAACCCGATAAAACGGGCATGCACATTCTGCTCAAGCTGGCCTCGCTGGTAGTGATCCTCGCGGGAATTCACGCAGCGGCAGATATCATTGTGCAACTGTTACTGGCGCTGTTTTTTGCCATCGTCCTCAACCCGCTCGTCACCTGGTTTATTCGTCGCGGAGTACAACGCCCCGTTGCAATTACGATTGTGGTGGTGGTGATGCTGATCGCACTAACCGCGCTGGTCGGTGTACTGGCAGCTTCGTTTAACGAATTCATCTCTATGCTGCCGAAGTTTAATAAGGAGCTGACGCGCAAACTTTTTAAATTGCAGGAGATGTTGCCTTTTCTTAATTTGCATATGTCGCCGGAGCGAATGCTGCAGCGGATGGACTCGGAAAAAGTGGTTACCTTCACCACGGCGCTAATGACCGGGCTTTCCGGGGCAATGGCGAGCGTGCTTTTGCTGGTGATGACCGTAGTTTTCATGCTGTTTGAAGTGCGCCACGTCCCTTACAAAATGCGTTTTGCGTTGAATAATCCACAGATTCACATCGCCGGACTACACCGCGCCTTAAAAGGTGTTTCGCACTATCTTGCATTGAAGACACTGCTAAGTTTATGGACAGGCATTATCGTCTGGCTGGGGCTGGAACTTATGGGCGTACAGTTTGCGCTGATGTGGGCAGTACTGGCGTTTTTGCTCAACTACGTGCCCAATATCGGCGCGGTAATTTCCGCCGTACCGCCAATGATTCAGGTGCTGCTGTTTAATGGCGTTTACGAATGTATTCTGGTCGGCGCATTGTTTTTAGTTGTCCATATGGTCATCGGCAATATTTTAGAACCGCGAATGATGGGCCATCGCCTGGGGATGTCCACCATGGTGGTATTTCTTTCATTATTGATTTGGGGATGGCTGCTCGGCCCGGTAGGTATGTTGCTTTCGGTGCCATTAACTAGCGTGTGTAAAATCTGGATGGAAACCACCAAAGGCGGCAGCAAACTGGCGATCTTACTGGGGCCGGGCAGACCGAAAAGTCGGTTACCGGGATGAGGCGACAAGTGATACGATACGCACTTTCATTTTCCATTAAACGTTGGCCCTGATATGTATCGGATAGTTCTGGGGAAAGTTTCGACCTTAAGCGCAGCTCCACTGCCACCGGCTTTACGCGATAAAGCACCGCAAGGTCCACGGCGCGAACGCTGGCTGGCGGGGCGTGCATTGCTTTCACACACGCTTTCCCCGCTACCTGAGATCATCTACGGCGAACAAGGCAAACCCGCATTCGCATCGGAAACGCCGCTATGGTTCAACTTAAGCCATAGCGGTGACGATATTGCCCTACTGTTGAGCGATGAGGGCGAAGTCGGCTGCGATATCGAAGTGATTCGCCCGCGTGCCAACTGGCGCTGGCTGGCGAACGCGGTGTTCAGCCTCGGAGAACATGCCGAGATGGACGCCGTGCATCCAGATCAGCAACTGGAAATGTTCTGGCGCATCTGGACACGCAAAGAAGCCATCGTTAAACAACGTGGCGGCAGCGCCTGGCAAATCGTCAGCGTAGACAGCACCTATCAGTCCTCGCTGTCAGTCAGCCATTGTCAGCTTGAAAATTTAAGTCTGGCGATCTGCACCCCTACTCCCTTTACGCTCACCGCCGACAGTGTGCAATGGATCGATTCAGTTAACTGATCAGCCCATCCGACTGCCCATCTATTGATCCAGAACAGGTTATCAGTATGACGAATACTTAAAATCGTCATACTTATTTCCGCCATCTATTTTAATCCATTGGGGTTACAATGCTCTCCACACTACGCCGCACTCTATTTGCGCTGCTGGCTTGTGCGTCTTTTATCGTCCATGCCGCTGCACCAGATGAAATCACCACCGCCTGGCCGGTGAATGTCGGGCCACTAAACCCGCACCTTTACACACCCAACCAGATGTTCGCCCAGAGCATGGTTTATGAACCACTGGTGAAATATCAGGCAGACGGTTCGGTGATCCCGTGGCTGGCAAAAAGCTGGACCCATTCAGAAGATGGCAAAACCTGGACCTTCACCCTGCGTGATGATGTGAAATTCTCTAACGGTGAACCGTTTGATGCAGAGGCCGCGGCAGAAAACTTCCGCGCTGTGCTCGACAACCGTCAACGTCACGCCTGGCTGGAGCTGGCAAACCAGATTGTTGATGTCAAAGCTCTCAGTAAAACCGAGCTGCAAATCACCCTGAAAAGCGCCTACTACCCTTTCCTGCAAGAACTGGCCCTGCCCCGTCCTTTCCGCTTTATCGCCCCTTCGCAGTTTAAAAACCATGAAACCATGAATGGGATTAAAGCGCCGATTGGCACCGGGCCGTGGGTTTTGCAGGAATCGAAACTGAATCAGTACGATGTCTTCGTCCGTAACGAAAACTACTGGGGCGAAAAGCCGGCGATTAAGAAGATCACTTTTAACGTCATCCCAGACCCGACTACCCGCGCAGTAGCGTTTGAAACCGGCGATATCGATCTACTATACGGTAATGAAGGGCTATTACCGCTCGATACCTTCGCCCGCTTTAGCCAGAACCCGGCTTACCACACCCAACTGTCACAGCCGATCGAAACCGTGATGCTGGCGCTCAATACTGCCAAAGCCCCCACCAACGAGCTGGCCGTACGTGAAGCGCTCAATTACGCGGTAAACAAAAAATCGCTGATCGATAACGCGTTGTATGGCACCCAGCAGGTCGCCGACACCCTGTTTGCCCCTTCCGTGCCCTATGCCAATCTCGGCCTGAAACCGCGCCAGTACGATCCGCAGAAAGCGAAAGCGTTGCTGGAACAAGCAGGCTGGACGCTGCCCGCAGGCAAAGACATCCGCGAGAAAAATGGTCAGCCGCTGCGCATTGAACTGTCGTTCATCGGCACCGATGCGTTAAGCAAATCAATGGCCGAAATCATTCAGGCTGATATGCGCCAGATTGGCGCGGATGTCACGCTGATCGGCGAAGAAGAGAGCAGTATCTATGCTCGTCAGCGCGACGGTCGTTTTGGCATGATTTTCCACCGTACCTGGGGCGCGCCATACGATCCACACGCCTTCCTGAGTTCAATGCGCGTACCGTCGCACGCTGACTTCCAGGCACAGCAAGGTTTAGCCGACAAGCCACTGATTGATAAAGAGATTGGCGAAGTGCTGGCGACACACGACGAAACCCAACGTCAGGCACTGTATCGCGACATTCTGACCCGTCTGCATGACGAGGCGGTTTATCTGCCCATCAGCTATATCTCAATGATGGTGGTTTCAAAACCGGAACTGGGTAACATCCCCTACGCGCCGATCGCCACCGAAATCCCGTTCGAACAGATTAAACCGGTGAAACCTTAATGTTGCGTTATGTATTACGCCGCTTTCTGCTGCTGATCCCGATGGTGCTCGCCGCCTCGGTGATCATTTTTCTGATGCTGCGCCTCGGCACCGGCGACCCGGCGCTCGATTATCTGCGTCTGTCTAACCTACCGCCGACGCCGGAAATGCTGGCTTCTACCCGCACCATGCTGGGGCTGGATCAGCCGTTGTACGTGCAGTACGGAACCTGGTTGTGGAAAGCGCTGCATCTTGACTTTGGTATCTCATTCGCCAGCCAACGCCCGGTGCTGGACGATATGCTGACCTTCCTGCCCGCCACGCTGGAACTGGCGGGCGCGGCGCTGGTATTAATTCTGCTCACTTCCGTGCCGCTCGGCATCTGGGCGGCGCGCCATCGCGACCGCCTGCCGGATTTCGCCGTGCGTTTTATCGCGTTTCTTGGCGTTTCAATGCCCAACTTCTGGTTGGCGTTTTTACTGGTGATGGCATTTTCAGTGTATCTGCAATGGCTGCCCGCGATGGGTTACGGCGGCTGGCAGCACATCATTTTGCCTGCGGTTTCCATCGCCTTTATGTCGCTGGCGATTAACGCGCGTCTGCTGCGCGCCAGCATGCTGGACGTCGCCGGTCAGCGTCATGTGACCTGGGCGCGACTGCGCGGCCTGAACGACAAACAGACCGAACGCCGCCATATCCTGCGCAATGCCTCGCTGCCGATGATCACCGCCGTGGGGATGCACATTGGCGAACTGATTGGCGGGACGATGATTATCGAAAACATCTTTGCCTGGCCGGGCGTCGGGCGCTATGCGGTGTCGGCGATTTTTAACCGTGACTATCCGGTGATCCAATGCTTTACGCTGATGATGGTGGTGGTTTTTGTGGTCTGTAATTTGATTGTCGATTTGCTCAACGCCGCGCTGGACCCGCGCATTCGTCGTCATGAAGGAGCGCACGCGTGAACTTTTTCCTCTCTTCTCGCTGGTCGGTACGCCTGGCGCTCATCATTATCGCCCTGCTGGCACTGATTGCGCTCACCAGCCAGTGGTGGCTGCCATACGATCCCCAGGTCATTGATTTGCCGTCGCGTCTGCTTTCTCCGGATGCACAGCACTGGCTGGGCACCGATCACTTAGGACGCGATATTTTCTCACGGCTGATGGCGGCGACCCGTGTGTCGCTTGGCTCGGTAATGGCCTGCCTGCTGTTGGTGCTGGCGTTAGGGCTGATTATTGGCGGCAGCGCCGGGCTGATTGGCGGGCGCGTTGATCAGGCCACCATGCGCGTGGCGGATATGTTTATGACCTTCCCGACGTCGATTCTGTCGTTCTTTATGGTCGGCGTGCTCGGCACCGGGTTGACCAATGTGATTATCGCCATCGCCCTGTCGCACTGGGCGTGGTACGCGCGCATGGTGCGCAGTCTGGTGATTTCACTGCGCCAGCGCGAGTTTGTGCTGGCATCACGGCTTTCTGGCGCAGGCCATGTGCGGGTGTTTATCGATCATCTGGCGGGCGCGGTGATCCCTTCACTGCTGGTGCTGGCGACGCTGGATATCGGCCATATGATGCTACACGTCGCGGGGATGTCCTTCCTCGGTCTCGGCGTGACCGCCCCGACCGCCGAATGGGGCGTGATGATTAACGATGCACGTCAGTATATCTGGACCCAGCCGCTGCAAATGTTCTGGCCGGGACTGGCGCTGTTTATCAGCGTGATGGCCTTTAACCTGGTGGGTGACGCACTGCGCGATCATCTGGACCCTCATCTGGTGACGGAGCACGCACACTAATGCCGCAACAGATTGAATTACGTAATATCGCGCTACAGGCCGCGCAACCGCTGGTACACGGCGTATCGTTAACCCTGCAACGCGGACGCGTGCTGGCGTTAGTCGGCGGTAGTGGCAGCGGGAAGTCGCTGACCTGTGCCGCGACGCTGGGCATTCTGCCCGCTGGCGTTCGCCAGACGGCGGGGGAAATTTTGGCCGATGGCAAACCGGTTTCTCCCTGCGCCCTGCGCGGTATCAAAATTGCCACTATCATGCAGAACCCGCGCAGTGCCTTTAATCCGCTGCACACCATGCACACGCACGCGCGGGAAACTTGCCAGGCACTGGGGAAACCCGCCGATGACGCCACGCTTATTGCCGCTATAGAAGCGGTAGGGCTGGAAAACGCCGCACGCGTGCTGAAGCTGTACCCGTTCGAGATGAGCGGCGGCATGTTGCAGCGCATGATGATTGCGATGGCAGTGCTATGTGAATCACCGTTTATCATCGCCGATGAACCGACCACCGATCTTGATGTAGTAGCGCAAGCACGCATTCTGGATCTGCTGGAAAGCATTATGCAAAAACAAGCGCCGGGAATGCTGCTGGTTACCCATGATATGGGCGTGGTAGCGCGTCTGGCAGACGATGTGGCGGTGATGTCTCACGGTAAGATTGTTGAGCAGGGCGATGTCGAAACGCTGTTTAACGCCCCCAAACATGCGGTAACGCGCAGCCTGGTTTCTGCTCACCTCGCGCTTTATGGTATGGAGCTGGCATCATGACTTTACTTAACGTCTCCGACCTTTCACACCAGTACGCACACGGTGGATTCAGCGGTAAGCACCAGCATCAGGCAGTGCTCAATAACGTTTCGCTGACCCTGAAAAGCGGTGAAACCGTCGCCCTGCTGGGACGCAGCGGCTGCGGAAAAAGTACCCTCGCGCGGCTGCTGGTCGGGTTAGAGTCGCCCTCACAGGGAAATATTAGCTGGCGCGGCGAACCGTTGGCGAAGCTCAATCGCGCGCAACGTAAAGCGTTCCGCCGTGATATTCAAATGGTGTTTCAGGACTCCATCAGCGCCGTGAATCCGCGCAAAACCGTGCGCGAGATCCTGCGTGAACCGATGCGCCACCTGCTGGCGCTGAAAAAATCGGAACAACTGGCGCGCGCCAGCGAAATGCTGAAGGCGGTCGATCTTGACGATAGCGTGCTCGACAAACGCCCACCGCAGTTAAGCGGCGGTCAGCTCCAGCGCGTCTGCCTGGCACGTGCGCTGGCGGTCGAACCGAAACTGCTGATTCTGGATGAAGCCGTTTCCAACCTTGATCTCGTGTTACAGGCGGGCGTCATTCGCCTGCTGAAAAAGCTGCAACAGCAGTTTGGCACCGCCTGCCTGTTTATCACCCACGACTTACGTCTGGTGGAGCGCTTCTGTCAGCGGGTGATGGTGATGGATAACGGGCAAATTGTCGAAACCCAGGTGGTGGGAGATAAATTAACCTTTTCCTCTGACGCCGGACGTGTGCTACAAAACGCGGTATTACCCGCATTCCCAGTGCGCCGTCGCGCCACAGAAAAGGTTTAAGTCAATGCAACGAGTCACCATCACCCTTGATGACGATTTACTGGAGACGCTGGACAGCCTGAGCCAGCGTCGTGGTTATAACAACCGTTCCGAGGCGATCCGCGATATTTTGCGTAGCGCTCTGGCGCAGGAGGCCACCCAGCAGCACGGCACACAAGGTTTCGCGGTGCTGTCGTATGTGTATGAACACGAAAAACGCGACTTAGCCAGCCGTATTGTCTCCACGCAGCACCATCACCACGATCTCTCGGTTGCTACTCTGCATGTGCACATTAATCACGACGACTGTCTGGAAATCGCCGTGCTGAAAGGTGACATGGGCGACGTGCAGCATTTTGCCGATGACGTTATCGCCCAGCGCGGCGTGCGGCACGGGCATTTGCAGTGCTTGCCGAAGGAAGATTAAGCCCGTAATTACGCCATTGTCCCAATCGTCTTCCTGAATCGCAGCAGCGCGATGGTGAAAAACGCGCCGCCAATTGCCATTAGCGTCAGGAACTGCGGCCAGACGATTTCGAATCCGGCACCCCGGTAGAGGATGGCCTGCGCGAGGCTGACAAAGTGTGTCGTCGGCATGGTCAGCATAATGTCCTGCACCATCTGCGGCATACTTTCGCGCGGCGTGGAGCCACCGGAAAGCATTTGCAGCGGCAGTAGCACCAGAATCACCAGCAGCCCCAGTTGCGGCATTGAACGCGCTATCGTCCCCATAAAAATGCCGATTGACGTGGTGGCAAACAGACTGAGCGCCACGCCAAGCATAAACAGCGGGATCGAGCCTTCTATCGGTACGCCCAGCACGCCTTTTACCATCAGCACCAGCGATAATCCCGATACCACCAGCACCACCAGCCCCATCGACCAGACCTTCGCCATCATGATCTCAAACGGCGTTATCGGCATCACCAGTAAGTGTTCCACCGTGCCGTGTTCACGCTCGCGGATCAGCGCCGATCCGGTCAACACAATCGCCAGCATGGTAATGTTGTTGATGATCGCCATCACCCCGCCAAACCATGCGGGATCGAGGTTCGGATTAAAGCGCATGCGGGTTTCCAGCGATACCAACGGTTCGCTGTTATCACGGTAACGCGCGACAAAGCTGTTCACTTCACCGTTGATAATATTCTGGATATAACCGTTGCCAGTGAATGCCTGGCTCATGCGCGTGGCATCGACGTTCACCTGAATATCCGGCTGGCGTCCTGCGAGGACATCACGCTGAAAATTAGGCGGAATATTTATCGCGAAGGTATAGCGCCCAGCGTCCAGCCCGGCATCCATCTCATCGGAGGTGATCATCTCCGGGGGCAAAAACCACGGGCGGTAGAAGCTGTTAACGATCCGGTTCGATAACTGCGATTGATCCATATCGGCAATAGCGATCGGTGCCAGGTTCAACGATCCTGGCGTGACGGTCGCTGATGAATAAACCGACACCGTAAACGAGAAAATAATCAGCGTCAGCATCGCTTTATCACCAAGCAGACTGCGCAACTCTTTGATACCCAGATTAAAAATATTGCGTAAATGGCGCATCATCCCTCCTGTTTTTTCAGCAGCAGGATGCTTAAGCCCATCACCAGTGGAATGGCTATCAGCAACGGGATAAAAAGTTGCCATAAATCCGTCAGATCCAGCGCCTTCGAGAACGTCCCGCGGGCGATAGTCAGAAAATGACTGGTCGGGTAAACCTCGCCGATCCAACGTCCTGGACCTTCCAGCGAAGCTACCGGATCGATCATCCCGGAAAACTGCGTCGCCGGAATCAACGTGATAATCGCCGTACCGAAAATGGCGGCAATCTGGCTTTTCATAAAAGTAGAGATCAGCAGCCCCATTCCGGTGGCGATGATGATATACAGCAGCGCCGCCAGGGTGAGCGTCAGGAAACTGCCTTTATGCGGTACGCCAAACACAAACACCGACAGGCCGCAGAGCAGGAAAAAGTTCAGCATACCCAGCCCGATGTACGGCAGCTGTTTGCCAAGCAAAAATTCGCTGCGGGTGGTGGGGGTAACGTAAAGGTTGATAATCGACCCCAACTCTTTTTCCCGTACCACGCTAAGGGCGCTTAACATCGACGGAATCATCATCAGCAACAGCGGGATCACCGCCGGAACAATCGCTGGCAGGCTTTTTACGTCCGGGTTATAGCGATAGCGTGTCTCAATATTCATCAGCCCGCTTTGGCTCGCGGGCGTGGATTGCCGACTCGCCACATCCTGTAGCCAGCTCTGGTGCATGGCCTGCACGTAACCTTTTACCGTTTCGGCACGACTGGGCATCGCACCGTCGATCCAGACACCGAGTTCCACAGGCGTACCACGCGCGATATCGCGCCCGAAATTGGGTGGAATCTCAATCGCCACCGTGATATCGCCCGCACGCATCCGACGATCAAGCTCGTCATAACTGGTGAGCGGCGGCTGCTCGATAAAGTAACGGGAACCGGAGAGATTGAGCGTCCACGCCTGGCTACTGACGGTCTGGTCGCGGTCGAGCACCGCAAAGCGCAGATTTTCCACATCCATACTGATGCCATAACCCATTATCAGCATCAGGATCACCGTTCCCATCAGCGCCAGCGTCGAACGTACCGGATCGCGGCGCAGTTCCAGTGCTTCGCGACGGCTGTAGCTAAACAGACGTCGCAGGCTAAATCCCTGACGCGGCGCGTGGGTGGTGTCATGTACCACAGGCGGCGCTTCGGCTTCGTTGCTCTGCCCTGCCGCTTCCTGCAAATAGGCGATAAATGCCTCTTCCAGACTGGCGGCTCCGCGTTTCTCAACCAGTTCCTGCGGTGTACCGCTGGCAAGCACTTTTCCGGCGTGCATTAGTGAGATGCGGTCGCAGCGTTCCGCTTCGTTCATAAAGTGGGTGGAGATGAAAATGGTCACTTTGTCCTGGCGCGAAAGATCGACCATTAACTGCCAGAACATATCCCTCGCCACTGGATCGACGCCAGAAGTAGGCTCATCGAGGATTAACATCTCCGGGCGATGAATCACCGCCACCGCCAGCGAAAGCCGCTGGCGAATGCCGAGCGGCAATGACTCCGGCAGAACATCTTCAACGTCGTTGAGCTTAAAACGCTCGCTCATTTCAGCCACTCGCGCGGGAATTTCCGCTTCCGGAATGTGAAACAAACGGGCATGTAACTCCAGGTTTTGCCGCACGGTGAGTTCGTTATAGAGCGAAAACGCCTGCGACATATAGCCCACCCGACGGCGAGTATCGATATCTTTTGGATCAACCGGTTGCCCGAACAGCCACGCCTCACCTTCGCTGGCAGGCAGCAGTCCGGTAAGCATTTTCATGGTGGTGGATTTACCGCAGCCGTTCGAACCGAGGAAGCCAAAAATCTCCCCGCGTGGAATGCGGAAATTGACGTGATCAACGGCAACGAAGGAACCAAAACGCATGGTCAGATCGCGCGCTTCGATGGCAATCTCTGCGTTTTCAGGTTGATACGGTGGGATCACTACCGCCTGATGCGCCTGGCGTTGCGCTTGCGGTAACAGATTTATAAATGCTTCTTCCAGCGTGGCGCTTTGCGTTTGCTGCCGCAGTTCTTCGGCGCTGCCAGTCGCCAGTACTTCTCCGGCATTCATCGCTACCAGCCAGTCGAAGCGTTCCGCCTCTTCCATATAGGCGGTGGCAACCAGCACGCTCATATTGCTCTGCCGCTGGCGAATACTGTCGATCAGATCCCAGAACTGGGCGCGAGAGAGCGGGTCAACCCCCGTTGTTGGCTCATCAAGAATCAATAATTCCGGGTCGTGGATTAAAGCACAGCACAGCCCCAGCTTTTGCTTCATCCCGCCGGAGAGTTTACCTGCCGGACGATCGCGAAACGGTGCTAACCCGGTGCTGGTCAGCAGCTCATTAATTCGGACTTCCCGCTCCGCTTTGTCGTGACCGAACAGGCGGGCGAAAAAATCGACGTTTTCATACACCGACAAGGTGTGGTAGAGGTTTTTGCCCAGTCCCTGCGGCATCCAGGCAATGCGCGGGCAGACGTCACGGCGATGCCTCGGGTCGCGCATATCGCCGCCCAGCACGATCACGTTGCCCTGCTCAATGACGCGGGCACCGGAAATCAGTGACAACAAACTAGACTTCCCGACGCCGTCCGGGCCAATCAGCCCGATCATACAGCGGGCCGGAATGTCGAGAGTGATATTGTTCAGCGCAACAGTTTTTCCATAATGCTGACTCACGCCCGCCAGTTGCGCGACAGGCGGGACGGGAACCAGTTCCAGATGCGTCATTGCGGCAACCTCACCACCAGGTCGTCAGGCCACGGAAGTTCTTCATTCACCCGCACCCACGCTACGCCCGGCAATCCGGTTTTGACATATTCCAGATGTTGCTGGAGTAATTCCGGTGGGATACGCGCTTTGACGCGGAACATCAGTTTCAGCCGCTCATCGCTGGTTTCGACGGTTTTTGGCGTGAACTGGGCGACGCTGGCGACAAAGCTGATGGACGCAGGAATACGCAGATCTGGCGCGGCATCGAGGATCAGTCGGGCTTCGCCGCCCAGTTTCAGCGTGCCCGCCTGTTCGGTTGGCAGGAAGAAGGTCATATAGACGTCGCTGAGATCGACCATATTTAGCACCCGACCGCCTGCTGCCAGCACTTCCCCTGGTTCAGCAACCCGATACTGCACGCGTCCGTCACGCGGGGCTTTCAGTTCACTGTCATCGATATCTGCGGCAATGCGCCGCTCAGTGGCTTGTGCCGCTTCGACGCGCGTTTGCGCCTGAATGATATTGGTACGTGCCGCTTCTATAGCCGCTTTAGAAGCCGAAACCTGGGCTTTTGCCGATTCCAGCGCAGCACGGGCGCTTTCAGCAGCGGCGCGGTCGTCGTCCAGCTGTTGCGCAGAAATAGCCCCACGTTGGGCGAGCGAGCGGGAACGCGTATGACGTTTCGCTACAGAGTCCAGTTCGGCCTGGCGTTGATTAACCAGTGACTGCGCGGCACGAGTTTCACTTTGCCGTTGCTCCAGCAAAGCCTGCGCGGCGGCAACGGCACTTTGTGCCTCTTTGATTTGCGCGATGGCTTCCAGTCGCTGTTCCTGCAACACGCGAGTATCCATCTTCGCCAGCACTTCGCCTTCGCGAACAAACTGGCCTTCTTTCACCAGAATGGTATCGATACGCCCGGCAATTTTGCTGGCGATATCCACTTCCGTCGCTTCAATGCGCCCATTGCTGACGGCAAAGCCTTCCGGCACACCTGCCGGGCGCAACAGCCACCACGCCACGACGGTAGCCACCGCCAGTAACCCGACAACCCACCACGCCAGATGGCGCTTACTCTTATCCATAATCGACCCGCCATAATCCCTGTAAGCAAACGACACGTGTTACAACTGCCGCCGAACGACGTTCAGCGGATTCATCCATCCGGGATAAGAAGGAAACGGCAAATACGACCAGCGCGCAGAGCATTGAGCGCCAATGGGGAAGGCTTAGTGAAAACGGGTAGTAATGTTGTCATCATCAGCATTCCTGGCCGTAAATGAAACACGCATACTCATAAGTGTGATCTATAAAACTGGCTGATAAAACGGTATCCATCCTGTTGGATAGCGTTTCACGCCTGTTCAGTTGCAGGAACAGAGCATTCCTTTTTACGTTTTATCAACAGTCTCAACCAGATAGTAACATTAATATTCATGTTGTCTATGGTTCAAAGCTGTAACAGCGTGCGCCTTCTACTCAAAGGCATAAGTTCATTTCTTTTTTTTTCATGCTGGTAAGACGTCCAGGGAGCGGTTACCTCAGGCCCTGCACCAGGATTAATTTGGCAATTATGCATACTGTACATTCTTCCGGCATGTTTACTGTCACGGGCGTTCAGACCTAAAACAGCCCCCATTTCACCTATGAGTTCTCTTCCACCATTACCGTTATGTGCAACAACTTGATTTATACCTAACATTTGTGAGCATGCTAATAGTGCTTCAAGTTTTGGCCTGTAATCTGTCGAGATGGAAAAATAACGATTAAAAGATTGACAAGAGATGGCCCGGCTAATTTTAAATTTTTTACCATTAATTATGGTATGATGCTTTTTATTAATGATTGCCGCTAATTCGACCGGATCGAGAACATTGGTCATTTCATCTTTAGAGACTGTTATCGGACCTAAAATGTAACGTTCGCGTTGTATGTCGAAAGTTATCCCATGATGATTTGCCATTATTTTATATTTGGGGTCATAGAAACATACAGGATAATCTTTTATCCCAGCGTAGGTATCTTCATTAAGTGGTTTCATGCGCGTGAAGTTCTGCATATAGTTACCATTGCAATTTGTTTCATGATTTCCAGCTAATACATGAACATTTTCATTGATACTCATTATGCGTTTTAACAAATCGATGATAAATTGATCGCCACAGATATTACTAAACCGATCGCCGGTTTGGTCACCCAGAAACGTACATGGCGTCACTGCGCCTTTATTAATAACCAAATAAGGCTGAAGACTTTCTAAAACAATATCCCTTCTGTTCAGAATACTGATAATTGTATTGACATTAGTGTCTAGTTCTTCATTAAAGTTATTCTTTAACAATACGTTGAGAACTTCATCTTCTATATTAAGCAACTGACTAAGGAAATTTTCTCCTTCAGCCATAATACCCAAATGACCTGTTGCAGTAAGCGCATACAAAACAGCACCGACTGAGCCATCGGTATCACCGAAATAGGTCGGTCTGGTACTTGTGGGATCAACGGGTGAGCAATTTGAGAAATAGACTCTATTAGAAAAATGGGCCTTTATTACTGTTTCGAATTTAATATCAAATATATTGTATTGCGAAGTTTTCCAGTCCCAGAGGGGTTTGTACGACTCAGTAACTACAATATCATTCATATTACCATCTTCTGTCATGGCATTAAGAAAACAAACAATGCTGCGCCAATTTATTTCTATGTTATCAAGAGGGCAACCGTAATTTTTTCCATTAATTGTCACAATAAACTGATAACTATTATTCCTGCGTAGGATATGCACACGCATGCCCGATAGCATACTATATTTTTCTGATTGATACGTCTGTATGGAAAATGAAATCTTGTCATCTTGAAAAGATTGTTGGAAACGTTCTATTTGCCAGTCATCTATTTTTTCCACAACTTCACCGAGCATTGTCCTGGCAATACTTGATATGTCATCACCTAAGCCATTTGCTATATACCCAAACAGTTCTTTAGTGAAGTTGGTAACATGATCTTGCATAATGTCATTTGCGGGGATTGTCATAGTACTGTCGTGAGTACCGGTCACAGCTCCAATTTTCATTTTTTACCTCATGCTATTCACCGCGAGGAATACGTAGTTAATATTTAATCTTATGACATACACCTCATGTTCGATGGAAAAACAATTATATTTTGCACAAATCATTCAGCCTTAAGGCATAATATGAAATTTCTTATCTCAAAGTAGACAAAATCCCTAGAGATTGTAGAGGCGTTATCAGAACATACCTCTACAATCGATTAAGAAAACCTATGAAATACTTTCAGGATTAATAAGACATACCACAGTATTCATGGAGTTTTAATGAGATTGAAAACAACTAAGCCCTGATGAATAAATTATTTTATTATTTTTATCACGTACTTCCTTCCGGGAATTTAGACCCATAATACCATTATCAAATTGTTGATTCTGATCTACCCCGAGCCCATGATGGCCATATTTTTGTCTAATGTATTTGCTGTGGTCTTCACATTTGAGTTTCTCTCCACATTTAAAGATATCTTCAGGTTTTGGTCTGAAATCAGTAGTGTTATTAAAATAATTGTCATATACAGGTGTGGATGCTATAGCATTGCTTCTAATTAGATGGATAAGACGATCATCCATGTGTTGTTTATGTTTTTTATTAAATATATTTGCTAATTCCTCAGGATCAATTGGGTCTTTCATCTGATTAAATGGAACCTGCAAAGCACCTAGACAATAACATTCATTTTCTTCATTTCTTATTATTCCGTGATGACTGGTTAAAACTTTCGTTTCTGAGTCATAATTACAAACATCGAGCGTTTTAATTAAATTATATGTATCACCGGAAGAGAGTTTATGATTTGCTAGTCGTGCACTATAGTTACCATTAAAATTGATTTCATGATTTCCAGCCAGAACGACGACATTTTTATTTATACGACTATCTTTATTACCCTCCATATTTCGCATAGAATTTAGCAAAGTAAGGATATATTTATCACCAAAAATAGTACTAAATCTATCGCCTGTATGATCCCCAAGAAAGATACAAGGGGTAATCGCATCGCCTTTTAAAAAAACATGTTGATGCAACTCATTCAAGATCATGTCTCTCGTATCTAATAAAGTAAAGAGTTTTTTCAATTTTTTATTTTCATATGCGAATGAAGCCATGTCTTCGTGTTTTAATAATTCACATAATAAACTCCACCCCTTTTCCCTGATGCCTATATGCCCTGAAACGAGCAATGCATAAAGTACAGCGCCCACTCTTCCATCTGTATCGCCAAAATAAGCCGTGTTGGGATTTTGTGGGTTAATTACACCACACTGTTTATAAAAATCTATTTTTGAAAACACAGAATTAACATAGCTAGCAAACTTATCCTTAGAAAACGTCTCTTTAGAGACATCCCAACGCCAGTCAGCTTTAAAATTACCGCTAAGAAGAGTAAAGAAATTTTCAGGTATGATAGAAAGCCCATTAACTTTATAAATTATGTCTGATTTATCTCCGGAGAAATTAATAAAATAATAACCGTCCTTACGCTCAATCGTAACGGTAATGGGAGACGATAATTTTATCACATGGTTATTGTCTGGTATAATTGTAAAGATAAACGTGTCAGTAGTATTGTCGGCGAAACTATTATATTCTTGAATATCTATAGATGGCTCACTGTTGTAAAACCATATTTTTTCTATCTGAGGACTATGTTCAGTTACCTTCCAGCAGCCATGTTGCAGGAAATAGATGATATGCAGGCCAAAATCGTTATCTATTTGAGAATGTTTATCCAGATTATCAATTTCAACTATCTTTGAACGATGTTTTTTATCAACCTTGCCATGGTGTTGATGACTGTTAACTTTATCTGAATACTTATCTTGATGGTTTGAAGAGATGTGCTTAAATATATTGTGAAATACTTTCATAAATAACCCGTGATATTTTTGACTTGTTAGTAACAAAATAAATGACACATGTCTGAAAGACATATTTACGATGATACAAAGCAATAATACTTATATGTTCGATGATTTTAAGAACCGATACCATCCGGTCTTTTACCAAATAATGAAAAAGAATCCCTCCCTGGAAGATAATTGAAAAAAACAAGAGAATAAGAATTAATCTTAGGATAAATATTTATTTACCATGGCCTTTTGAACGCTGAAAAGTAGCGCTCTGCAAAGTAAACCCCGCTATAGTTATGCTATGCATTTGTCTTTAATGATATCTCGTCATTGTATTAACAGGCTGAAATTATCATTAATGCACGTTTCAATATTAGCAGGGATACCTGAGGAGTTTAAAGTGAACATATATATCGGGTGGCTTTTCAAATTAATCCCTTTAATTATGGGCTTGATTTGTATCGCGTTAGGTGGCTTTGTGCTGGAAAGTTCAGGGCAAAGCGAATATTTCGTCGCGGGTCATGTGCTCATTTCTCTGGCAGCCATATGCCTGGCATTATTCACTACCGCATTTATTATCATTTCGCAGCTCACGCGCGGCGTTAATACGTTTTACAATACATTGTTCCCCATTATTGGCTATGCGGGGTCAATTATCACCATGATATGGGGTTGGGCACTGTTAGCAGGCAATGATGTGATGGCAGACGAGTTTGTCGCCGGTCATGTGATTTTCGGCGTTGGTATGATTGCCGCCTGTGTATCGACGGTGGCAGCGTCATCCGGTCACTTTCTGCTCATTCCTAAAAACGCAGCGGGGAGTAAGAGCGACGGAACACCGGTACAGGCTTATTCTTCATTAATCGGTAATTGCCTCATTGCCGTTCCCGTGTTACTCACCCTGCTCGGTTTCATTTGGTCGATAACGCTGTTACGCAGTGCCGACATAACCCCACATTATGTCGCCGGTCACGTATTGCTTGGGTTAACCGCAATCTGTGCCTGTCTCATTGGCCTTGTTGCCACAATCGTCCATCAAACACGTAATACGTTCTCATCTAAAGAGCACTGGCTGTGGTGTTATTGGGTTATTTTCCTCGGCTCAATCACAGTGCTGCAGGGCATATACGTCTTAGTCAGTTCCGATGCAAGCGCTCGGCTGGCTCCCGGCATTATTCTCATTTGCCTCGGAATGATCTGTTACAGCATATTCTCAAAAGTCTGGCTACTGGCACTGGTCTGGAGACGTACCTGTTCGTTAGCCAAAAGAATTCCGATGATTCCCGTCTTCACCTGCCTGTTTTGCCTTTTCCTGGCATCGTTTCTTGCGGAAATGGCGCAGACCGACATGGGATATTTTATTCCTTCGCGGGTTCTGGTCGGTTTGGGAGCGGTATGCTTTACGTTGTTCTCAATCGTTTCAATATTAGAAGCGGGTTCTGCTAAAAAATAATTGCAACGTACCGGATAAAACCAGCGTTGACCATTTGCGTAACGCTGGTTTTTCTTAGGTAGAATGAAATAACGCAGCATTAATGCATAGTGGTTAAGTATAAAAAACAGCAAAGTTACTGTTTTTTCAACCTGTTCATATTTTATAAAGATCAGCCCACTGGGTGAGTTTTCAATCACCTTTCCCTCCACCTTATATTAAGCATGGGGGTTCAGTTCACGGGCTCATTAGAAAATAATCACAAGATAGCCACTATCAAAATTAGCTCATTTTTAATGCGGCTCTAATAATTTTCATCTTTAGGTAATAGGTCAGGACGACTTCGCTGCAATCAAATCCTGCGCACAAGCCCACGCACTCGACCACGCCCACTGGAAGTTATAGCCCCCCAGCCAGCCGGTAACGTCCATCACTTCGCCGATAAAGTACAGCCCAGGCACTTTGCGCGCTTCCATCGTCCGTGAAGAGAGTTCGTTGGTGTCCACGCCGCCGAGCGTCACTTCGGCAGTGCGATAGCCTTCAGTGCCGTTGGGTTGTACGCGCCAGTCGGTCAATGTGCTAATCAGTGCCTGTTGGTCACGCACGTTGAGCTGTTTTAGCGAAACATCCGGGATTTGCCCAAGTTGCTGTAAGCGTTCAACCAACCGCTTCGGTAGATGAACCGCCAGTGTGTTTTTCAGGCTCTGATTCGGATGTGCGTTACGCTGCTCATTCAGGAAGGTTTCGAGGTCTACATCCGGTAGCAGATTGATGCTGACAAATTCCCCCGGTTGCCAGTAGCTGGAAATCTGCAACACCGCCGGTCCAGATAAGCCGCGGTGGGTGAAGAGTAAGTTCTCACGGAAAACGGTGCCGTTTTCAGCGGTAATCACGGAAGGCACCGCCACGCCTGCCAGCACCTGTAACTCTTCGAGCAACGGTTTATGCAGAGTGAATGGCACCAGACCCGCGCGGGTCGGCAGCACGTTGAGGCCAAATTGTTCGGCAATCTTATAACCAAACGGCGACGCGCCCAGCCCTGGCATTGACAGTCCACCGGTCGCGATGACCAGCTTTTCGCAACCGACGGTCATGCCATTCAGTTCAAGCGTGAAGCCTGTTTCATCCTTCGCCACACTCAGCACTTCGCTTCGCAATCTGAAGGTCACATTGCCCTTCTCGCACTCATCCACCAGCATGTCGACAATCTGCTGCGCGGAGTCATCGCAGAAGAGTTGCCCTAACGTTTTCTCGTGCCAGGCAATGCCGTGTTTATTGACCAGATCAATGAAATCCCACTGGGTAAAACGCGCGAGTGCAGACTTACAAAAATGCGGATTCTGGCTCAGATAAGCGCCCGGTTCGACATAAAGGTTGGTAAAGTTGCAGCGCCCACCGCCAGACATGAGGATTTTGCGCCCTGGTTTTTTACCATTATCGATCAGCAGAACCCGGCGTCCTGCCTGACCTGCCAGCGCAGAACAGAACATACCCGCCGCACCAGCGCCTATAATAATGGCATCAAACCTTTCCACGTTGCGCTCCTCTAAGAAAAAACGGGCGTGAATTGTAAAGATTCCTCAGTGGTCGCACCAGCATCAATATTACTAAAAGGAAGTATTTGCCTGAATTATATAAGATAATTATTTTTTGAGTGCAATCTATACAGGAGGCAAATCAAAAAAAGTCTATATTTCACTTTGCCCGCGCCGCGAAAGTCACTGATAATGCGCCGCGTTCATGTCCTCAAAATGGCGTAACGTCCTATGCTACATTTGTTTGCTGGCCTGGATTTGCATACCGGGCTGTTATTATTGCTTGCACTGGCTTTTGTGCTGTTCTACGAAGCCATCAATGGTTTCCATGACACAGCCAACGCCGTGGCAACCGTTATCTATACCCGCGCGATGCGTTCTCAGCTCGCCGTGGTTATGGCGGCGGTGTTCAACTTTCTGGGTGTTTTGCTGGGTGGTCTGAGTGTTGCCTATGCCATTGTGCATATGCTGCCGACGGATCTGCTGCTTAATATGGGATCGTCTCATGGCCTTGCCATGGTGTTCTCTATGTTATTAGCGGCGATTATCTGGAACCTGGGTACCTGGTACTTTGGTTTACCTGCATCCAGCTCTCATACGCTGATTGGCGCGATCATCGGGATTGGTTTAACCAATGCGTTGATGACCGGGACGTCAGTGGTGGATGCACTCAATATCCCGAAAGTATTAAGTATTTTCGGTTCTCTGATCGTTTCCCCTATTGTCGGCCTGGTGTTTGCTGGCGGTCTGATTTTCTTGCTGCGTCGCTACTGGAGCGGCACCAAGAAACGCGCCCGTATCCACCTGACCCCAGCGGAGCGTGAAAAGAAAGACGGCAAGAAAAAGCCGCCGTTCTGGACGCGTATCGCGCTGATCCTTTCCGCTATCGGTGTGGCGTTTTCTCACGGCGCAAATGATGGTCAGAAAGGCATTGGTCTGGTTATGTTGGTACTGATTGGCGTCGCGCCAGCAGGCTTCGTGGTGAATATGAATGCCACTGGCTACGAAATCACCCGTACCCGTGATGCCATCAACAACGTGGAAGCTTACTTTGAGCAGCACCCTGCGCTGCTGAAACAGGCTACCGGTGCTGATCAGTTAGTACCGGCTCCGGAAGCTGGCGCAACGCAACCTGCGGAGTTCCATTGCCATCCATCGAATACCATTAACGCGCTCAACCGCCTGAAAGGCATGTTGACTACCGATGTGGAAAGCTACGACAAGCTGTCGCTTGATCAACGTAGCCAGATGCGCCGCATTATGCTGTGCGTTTCTGACACTATCGACAAAGTGGTGAAGATGCCTGGCGTGAGTGCAGACGATCAGCGCCTGTTGAAGAAACTGAAGTCCGACATGCTTAGCACCATCGAGTATGCGCCGGTGTGGATCATCATGGCGGTCGCGCTGGCGTTAGGTATCGGTACGATGATTGGCTGGCGTCGTGTGGCAACGACTATCGGTGAGAAAATCGGTAAGAAAGGCATGACCTACGCTCAGGGGATGTCTGCCCAGATGACTGCGGCAGTGTCTATCGGCCTGGCGAGTTATACCGGGATGCCGGTTTCCACTACCCACGTACTCTCCTCTTCTGTCGCGGGGACGATGGTGGTAGATGGCGGCGGCTTACAGCGTAAAACCGTGACCAGTATTCTGATGGCCTGGGTGTTTACCCTTCCGGCTGCGGTACTGCTTTCCGGCGGGCTTTACTGGCTCTCCTTGCAGTTCCTGTAATCGCACGCACCAAAACGAGCGGGTCAGCTGGCCCGCTTCAGATTGTTGACATAGTGCGCTTTGTTCATGCCGGATGCGGCGTGAACGCCTTATCCAGCCTACAAAAACATGCAAATTCAATAGATTGCAGAGATTATGTAGGCCTGATAAGCGTAGCGCATCAGGCAATTTTGCGTTTGTAATCAGTCTCGAGCGGGTCAGTTTGCTGGCCCGCTTTTTTTATGCGTTATTTTTTCTGAAGTGCTTAATGCCAAATCATCAATGCAATCAGACTGACCACCACCAGACCACACAATGCGCTGGTCAGAATAAACTGCCGACGCACCCGCTCACAGCGGCGAATAAACTCATCATCGTGATGATCGCGATAACGTTGGGCATAGATATACCAAACGAGACGCACCTGTTTGTTGGGTTGGCCATGTGAGGTAAAAAAGCCCCCTCCATCAACATATTGATAGAGCAATGGATCGCAGTTACGCAGTACCACTAACAACGCGCGTAGTGATGAGAAATAGCGCGCCATGTTAACAATGCAAACGACACATAAAGCCCAAAATAATGCGACGGTGCTTATCATACCTCCTCCCCGGCGACCTGCCCGCGGAGTTCCACCCCGGGGCTACCGCTCCCGATACGCTGCCAATCAGTTAACACCAGGTCCTGGAGAAACCGCTTTTGTGGTGACCAACATCCGAGCGGCTCTATAGATAGTGTAGGAGATCAGGTTGTTTTTTTTCCAGAAGGTTAACCACTATCAATATATTCATGCCGAAAATTTGTTTATCTAACGGGTAAGCAAGGCGGATTGACGGATCATCCGGGTCGCTATAAGGTAAGGATGGTCTTAACACTGAATCTTTACGGCTGGGTTAGCCCCGCGCACGTAGTTCGCAGGACGCGGGTGACGTAACGGCACAAGAAACGCTAGCTGGCCAGTCATCGACAACTTTATGGAAGGAGTAACACTATGGCTTATAAACACATTCTCATCGCGGTCGATCTCTCCCCGGAAAGCAAAGTTCTGGTAGAGAAAGCAGTCTCTATGGCTCGCCCCTACAATGCGAAAGTTTCTCTGATCCACGTAGATGTAAACTACTCTGACCTATACACCGGGCTTATTGATGTGAATCTGGGTGATATGCAGAAACGCATCTCTGAAGAGACACATCATGCGCTGACCGAGCTTTCTACTAATGCAGGCTACCCAATCACTGAAACCCTGAGCGGCAGCGGCGATCTGGGCCAGGTTCTGGTCGATGCAATCAAGAAATACGATATGGATCTGGTGGTTTGTGGTCACCACCAGGACTTCTGGAGCAAACTGATGTCTTCCGCACGTCAGCTGATCAACACCGTTCACGTTGATATGCTGATTGTTCCGCTGCGCGACGAAGAAGAATAATCTTCCCTCCACGACGTGTGCCTGAACGCCCGCATATGCGGGCGTTTTGCTTTTTGGCGCGCCTTGTTACCTGATGCAGCGTATACGCCTTATCTGGCCTACGATCTGCGTACGCAATCAAAATCCCCAGCCAATACAACATTTAACACCATCATATTTTCCATCATTAGTGTGATCAGCTGGTTATTTTCTGTTGTAATAGTGTATTAATCTATTCACCGCATCAATATTAAGAATCTCTGACAGATGTAAACTTTTTCGCGCGTTATCCCTTACGCGTTCATACTTTTCAGGATGGTATTGGAAGGTTAATAAATATGAATACAACAACACCCATGGGGATGCTGCAGCAACCTCGCCCATTTTTCATGATCTTTTTTGTCGAGTTATGGGAGCGATTCGGCTACTACGGCGTGCAGGGCGTACTGGCGGTTTTCTTCGTTAAACAGCTTGGATTCTCGCAAGAGCAGGCTTTTGTCACTTTTGGTGCGTTTGCTGCGCTGGTCTATGGCCTCATTTCCATTGGCGGCTATGTCGGCGACCACCTGCTGGGGACCAAACGCACCATTGTTCTCGGAGCGCTTGTGCTGGCGATTGGCTACTTCATGACCGGGATGTCGCTACTTAAGCCTGACCTGATTTTCATCGCCCTGGGCACTATCGCTGTCGGTAACGGCCTGTTTAAAGCTAACCCTGCCAGCTTGCTTTCGAAGTGCTATCCACCGAAAGATCCGCGGCTTGATGGCGCATTCACCCTGTTCTATATGTCGATCAACATCGGCTCGTTGATAGCGTTATCGCTGGCCCCCGTGATCGCTGATAGATTCGGTTATTCTGTTACCTACAACCTGTGCGGTGCGGGGTTAATTATCGCGCTACTGGTTTACATCGCCTGTCGTGGAATGGTGAAAGACATTGGTTCTGAACCCGACTTCCGCCCGATGAGCTTCAGTAAACTGTTGTACGTATTACTTGGCAGCGTGGTGATGATCTTCGTCTGTGCATGGCTGATGCACAACGTAGAAGTCGCCAATCTGGTGCTGATTGTTCTCTCCATCGTCGTCACCATCATCTTCTTTCGTCAGGCATTCAAGCTGGATAAAACCGGGCGCAATAAAATGTTTGTTGCCTTTGTCCTGATGCTCGAAGCGGTGGTGTTTTACATTCTCTACGCCCAGATGCCAACGTCGCTGAACTTCTTTGCCATCAACAACGTGCATCATGAAATTCTCGGCTTTTCCATCAACCCGGTCAGCTTCCAGGCGCTTAACCCGTTCTGGGTGGTACTCGCCAGCCCAATACTGGCAGGTATCTACACGCATTTGGGTAACAAAGGCAAAGACCTCTCGATGCCGATGAAATTTACTCTCGGTATGTTTATGTGCTCGCTGGGCTTTTTGACGGCTGCAGCTGCGGGAATGTGGTTTGCTGATGCACAAGGGCTGACATCACCATGGTTTATCGTGCTGGTTTACTTATTCCAGAGTTTAGGTGAACTGTTTATTAGTGCCCTTGGCCTGGCGATGATTGCTGCCCTGGTGCCGCAGCATTTGATGGGCTTTATTCTCGGGATGTGGTTCCTGACGCAAGCTGCCGCGTTCTTGCTTGGCGGCTATGTGGCAACATTTACCGCAGTACCAGACAACATTACCGATCCGCTTGAGACGTTGCCCGTCTATACCAGCGTGTTTGGTAAAATTGGCCTGGTTACGCTGGGCGTTGCAGTAGTGATGCTGTTGATGGTGCCGTGGCTGAAACGCATGATTGAGACGCCGGAAAGCCATTAATTATTCTTGCAGAACACAGGGTAGCAATAACACTACCCTGCTTTACTTTCACACCGGCGTACCTGCATAAATATCAAAGCGATGCCCTTTGGTGACAACCGCGTTTGGCGTGGCGACATTCGCCAGCGGTGGCGCGTAGTCCGGGCGCTTTACCACCACGCGTTTGGTCGCCAGCAAGCGTGCAGGCTCCAGCAATCCATCAGCGTCGAGATCCGGCCCCACCAGCGACTGGAACACGCGCATCTCTTTTTTCACCAGCGCGCTTTTCTGCTTATGCGGGAACATCGGGTCGAGATAGACCACCTGCGGGCGGGGGGTAATATCAGTCAGCGCCGTCAGGCTGGAGGCGTGAATTAATTGCAAACGCTCCTGCAACCAGCCGCCGATTTCCGCATCCGCATAACCACGCGCCAGGCCGTCGTCGAGCAATGCAGCAACCACCGGATTACGCTCCAGCATCCGCACGCGGCAGCCGACTGAAGCCAGCACAAAGGCATCGCGACCTAAGCCTGCGGTAGCGTCTACTACGTCCGGCAAATAATCGCCTTTAATGCCCACCGCTTTTGCCACCGCCTCACCGCGACCACCGCCGAATTTGCGACGGTGCGCCATCGCTCCGCCAACAAAATCAACAAAGATGCCACCAAGCTTCGGCTCATCACGCTTGCGCAGTTCCAGATGCTCCGGTGTTAACACCAGCGCCATCAGGTTGTCTTCATCGTGCTCCAGCCCCCAGCGGGACGCCAGAACAGATAAGGCGCCGTCTCCGGCGCCTGTTTCATCAATTAAACAGATTTTCACTGAATGATCAGCCCTTAATGCCGTAGTGCTCCAGCATCGCATCCAGTTGCGGTTCACGCCCACGGAAGCGTTTGAACAGATCCATCGGCTCTTCTGAACCGCCACGGCTCAGAATGTTGTCGAGGAACGACTGCCCGGTTTCACGGTTGAAAATACCCTCTTCCTCAAAGCGTGAGAAGGCATCCGCTGCCAGCACATCGGCCCACAGGTAGCTGTAGTAACCTGCAGCATAACCACCGGCGAAAATATGGCTGAAAGCGTGCGGGAAACGGCCCCATGACGGAGACGGTACCACGGCAACCAGTTTCTTGATTTCTGCCAGAGTTTCGAGGATTTTCGCCCCCTGATCCGGACGGAATTCTGCATGTAGACGGAAATCGAACAGGCCGAACTCCAGCTGACGCAGAATAAACAGCGCCGCCTGGTAGTTCTTCGCCGCCAGCATTTTATCCAGCAGTTCTTTCGGCAGCGGTTCGCCAGTCTCATAGTGACCGGAGATAAACGCCAGCGCCTCCGGCTCCCAGCACCAGTTTTCCATAAACTGGCTCGGCAGTTCGACCGCATCCCACGGCACCCCGCTGATCCCGGATACACCGGCGGTTTCAATGCGGGTCAGCATATGGTGCAGACCATGACCGAACTCGTGGAACAGGGTGATTACTTCGTCATGCGTAAACAGCGCTGGTTTACCATTCACCGGGCGGTTGAAGTTACAGGTCAGGTACGCGACCGGTTTTTGCAGCGAACCGTCGGCTTTACGCATCTGGCCTACGCAGTCATCCATCCACGCCCCGCCGCGCTTGTTTTCACGGGCATACAGGTCGAGGTAGAAGCTGCCGCGCAGTTCGTTGTTCTCGTCATACAGTTCGAAGAAACGGACATCCGGATGCCAGACATCAACATCTTTACGCTCTTTAGCGGTGATGCCGTAAATACGTTTCACCACTTCAAACAAGCCGTTAACCGCTTTGTTTTCCGGGAAGTACGGACGCAGCTGTTCGTCGCTGATGCTGTAGAGGTGCTGTTTCTGTTTTTCGCTGTAGTATGCGATATCCCACGGCTGCAACTCATCGACGTCAAATTCGGCTTTGGCGAAAGTGCGCAGTTGCGCCAGCTCTTTTTCGCCCTGCGGACGGGCGCGTTTTGCCAGATCGGTTAAGAAATCAAGCACCTGCTGCGGGTTCTCCGCCATTTTGGTAGCCAGAGATTTAAAGGCGTAGTTTTCAAAGCCCAGCAGTTGCGCCAGTTCGTGACGCAGAGCGAGGATCTCTTCCATCACCTTGCTATTGTCCCACTTACCGGCGTTCGGGCCTTGATCGGAAGCGCGGGTGCTGTAAGCGCGATACATCTCTTCACGCAAGGCCTGGTTGTCGCAGTAGGTCATTACCGGCAAATAGCTTGGGATATCCAGCGTCAGCAAGTAGCCTTCCAGTTCTTTCGCTTCGGCCTGGGCTTTTGCCGCCGCCAGCGCGCTTTCTGGCATACCCGCCAGTTCCGCTTCGTCGGTAACGAGTTTGGTCCAGCCCATTGTCGCATCAAGGACGTTGTTGCTGTACTGGTTGCCCAACTCGGAAAGACGGGTAGCAATTTCGCCGTAGCGTTGCTGTTTCTCTTTCGGCAGACCGATGCCAGAGAGTTCAAAATCACGCAGGGCGTTATCAACCGCTTTCTTCTGCGCCGTATTCAGCGTGGCGTAATGATCGCCATCGCGCAGGTCGCGGTACGCTTTATACAGCCCCTCATGTTGCCCTACCCAGGTGCTGTATTCCGACAGCAGCGGCAGGGTTTGTTCGTACGCTTCACGCAGTTCCGGGCTATTTTTCACCGAGTTCAGGTGGCTGACCGGGGAGAAGATACGCCCCAACACATCGTCCACTTCCGCCAGCGGCTGGCAGAGATTTTCCCAGGTGTACGGTGCCCCTTGCGCTACTACGCGCTCCACATTTTCGCGGCAGTCATTCAATGCCTTCGTCACGGCTGGAACGACATGTTCCGGGAGAATTTTAGAAAACGGAGGCAATTCAAAGGGAGTCAGTAACGGATTCGTCATTAGCGCAGTCCTGGTTAAAGAGGTTAAGGAAGCGCTCAACAGGCGCTTTACATAATGTGTGTAGCATGGGGTTAAGTGTAGTGAATTTCAATGAGAAACGTTACGCTTTCGCGGCGACGGCCTCTTTTCGGTATACTGTCCTGATAGGCTTTTGTGCGCCCCGAATACGGGCCGATTTTTACTTACCGGAACACCTTTACCCATGCTCAGTTATCGCCACAGCTTTCACGCTGGCAACCACGCCGACGTCCTTAAACATACCGTTCAGAGCCTGATCATCGAGTCACTGAAAGAGAAAGATAAACCGTTTCTCTATCTGGATACCCACGCGGGTGCGGGGCGTTATCAGTTAGGCAGTGAACATGCCGAGCGTACCGGCGAATATCTCGAAGGTATCGCCCGTATCTGGCAGCAGGACGATCTGCCTGCGGAGCTGGAGGCGTACATCAATGTGGTAAAACACTTCAACCGTAGCGGTCAGTTGCGTTACTACCCCGGTTCACCGTTGATTGCCCGTCAGTTACTGCGTGAACAGGACAGTCTGCAACTGACCGAGCTGCACCCGAGCGATTTCCCGTTGCTGCGTGCTGAATTTCAGAAAGACAGCCGTGCGCGCGTGGAAAAAGCCGACGGTTTCCAGCAGCTTAAAGCCAAGCTGCCGCCGGTTTCTCGCCGTGGTTTAATCCTTATCGACCCGCCGTATGAAATGAAAACCGACTATCAGGCGGTGGTCAGCGGCATTAACGAGGGGTATAAACGTTTTGCCACAGGCGTCTACGCGCTGTGGTATCCAGTGGTGCTGCGTCAGCAAATCAAGCGCATGATCCACGATCTGGAAGCGACCGGTATTCGCAAGATTATGCAAATTGAACTGGCGGTACTGCCAGACAGCGATCGCCGTGGCATGACCGCTTCCGGCATGATTGTGATTAACCCGCCGTGGAAGCTGGAACAGCAGATGAATAACGTGTTGCCGTGGTTGCACAGCAAACTGGTTCCGGCTGGCACCGGGCATGCCACCGTAAGCTGGATCGTGCCAGAGTAATTGCAGCCATCGCTGGCACCTATTACGTCTCGCGCTACAATCGCGGTAATCAACGATAAGGACAATATGTCATGACTAAACACTATGA
This sequence comes from Escherichia sp. MOD1-EC6021, assembly GCF_002965245.1. Classification (NCBI taxonomy): domain Bacteria; kingdom Pseudomonadati; phylum Pseudomonadota; class Gammaproteobacteria; order Enterobacterales; family Enterobacteriaceae; genus Escherichia; species Escherichia sp. MOD1-EC6021. Next base: position 170,791 of record NZ_PTRU01000009.1, read on the forward strand.
TTACATCGCCATCGGCGGCGGCAGCGGCGGTATCGCCTCCATCAACCGCGCGGCTATGTACGGTCAGAAATGCGCGCTGATTGAAGCCAAAGAACTGGGCGGCACCTGCGTGAATGTTGGCTGCGTGCCGAAAAAAGTGATGTGGCACGCGGCGCAAATCCGTGAAGCGATCCACATGTACGGCCCGGATTATGGTTTCGATACCACCATCAATAAGTTCAACTGGGAAACGTTGATCGCCAGCCGTACCGCCTATATCGACCGTATTCATACCTCCTATGAAAACGTGCTCGGTAAAAATAACGTTGATGTAATCAAAGGCTTTGCCCGCTTCGTTGATGCCAAAACAATTGAAGTAAACGGCGAAACCATCACGGCCGATCATATCCTGATCGCCACCGGCGGTCGCCCGAGCCACCCGGATATTCCGGGCGTGGAATACGGTATTGATTCCGATGGCTTCTTCGCCCTGCCTGCTTTGCCAGAGCGCGTGGCGGTTGTTGGCGCAGGTTACATTGCCGTTGAACTGGCGGGCGTGATTAACGGCCTCGGCGCGAAAACGCATCTGTTTGTTCGTAAACATGCGCCGCTGCGCAGCTTCGACCCGATGCTCTCTGAAACGCTGGTCGAAGTGATGAACGCCGAAGGTCCGCAGTTGCACACCAACGCCATCCCGAAAGCGGTAGTGAAAAATGCCGATGGCAGCCTGACGCTGGAGCTGGAAGATGGTCGCAGTGAAACGGTGGATTGCCTGATTTGGGCGATTGGTCGCGAACCTGCCAATGACAACATCAACCTGGAAGCCGCTGGCGTTAAAACTAACGAAAAAGGCTATATCGTCGTCGATAAATATCAAAATACCAACGTTGAAGGTATTTACGCGGTGGGCGATAACACGGGCGCAGTGGAACTGACACCGGTGGCAGTTGCAGCAGGCCGCCGCCTCTCTGAACGCCTGTTTAATAACAAGCCGGATGAGCATCTGGATTACAGCAACATTCCGACCGTGGTCTTCAGTCATCCGCCGATTGGTACTGTTGGTTTAACAGAGCCGCAGGCGCGCGAGCAGTACGGCGACGATCAGGTGAAAGTGTATAAATCCTCTTTCACCGCGATGTATACCGCCGTCACCACGCACCGCCAGCCGTGCCGCATGAAGCTGGTGTGCGTTGGACCAGAAGAGAAGATTGTCGGTATTCACGGCATTGGTTTTGGTATGGACGAAATGTTGCAGGGCTTCGCAGTGGCGCTGAAGATGGGCGCAACCAAAAAAGACTTCGACAATACCGTCGCCATTCACCCAACGGCGGCAGAAGAGTTCGTTACCATGCGTTAAATGTTAAAGGGCAAAGAGTGGTGTGCTCTTTGCCCTTAGTTACGTTTCCGCTATCAGTTCAGAAGCTGAAGCAGGAAGCGGATCAGTTCCAGCAGCGCAATTAACGCCCCAAGAACGATGATTGCTTTATCAATCACCCGTTTTCTCCATGCGATGGAGTGAGAATGCATCCGCTTACTCATCCACTGCCTGTCACGGCGCATGCCTCATTGTTAGATGTGGGCAATCTCACTCCTGCCAGAGCATCAGTTAACGGCACCACCCGTACCACTGATCAGGACTTTGAAAGCGTTTATGCGCATTGCCAGAGTGAAAATGCCTCAGAGCCAACTGGATAATCATACAGTACTTGCGGGTTATAAAACCAGCATGTCCTTGCAATGGTTTCAGTATGGTATTAGCATTGATGTGTTAGATGATGGCTATCTCACTCCAGCCAGAGCCACCAACTCTGGGCTGAAGAGTAAAAAAACCGACGCGAAGTCGGTTTTTTTACGTCCGGATTCGGACAAGGCTTGGTACGGCAGCGACCCGATGAAAGTATATCAATCCTCTTTCACCACCATGTATAGCAAACTGTCCCTTCGCCAGCTGAAGAAATCGCTAACGCTTGCAATGTTAGCCACTGGCTAATAGTATTGAACCGTTAGATGTGGGCATTCTCACTCCAGCCAGAGCCACCAACTCTGGCTGAAGAGTAAAAAACCGACGCAAAGTCGGTTTTTTTACATCCTGATTCAGACTTCCTTTCAAATGAACACCCAACGCTTAATTCACACCTATACCTTTCTCTACACTTACATATTCGTTAAGTCATATATGTTTTTGACTTATCCGCTTCGAAGAGAGACACTAAGTGCAACAATCAGGAGCGTAATATGTCATTTCTGTTACCCATCCAACTCTTCAAAATTCTTGCCGATGAAACCCGTCTGGGCATCGTTTTACTGCTCAGCGAACTGGGTGAGTTATGCGTCTGCGATCTCTGCACTGCCCTCGATCAGTCGCAGCCCAAGATCTCCCGCCATCTGGCATTACTGCGTGAAAGTGGGCTATTGCTGGACCGCAAGCAAGGAAAGTGGGTTCATTACCGTTTATCGCCGCATATTCCAGCATGGGCGGCGAAAATTATTGAGCAGGCCTGGCGATGCGAACAGGAAAAGGTTCAGGTGATTGTCCGTAACCTCGCCAGACAAAATTGTTCCGCAGACAGTAAGAATATTTGTAGTTAAAAAATTTATCTAAACACATATGAATATTCGAATGTGTTTTATCCAGGAGGCATGATGTTACTGGCGGGCGCTATCTTTGTCCTGACCATCGTATTGGTTATCTGGCAGCCGAAAGGTTTAGGTATCGGCTGGAGTGCTACGCTCGGTGCGGTACTGGCATTAATGACGGGCGTGGTCCATCCGGGCGATATTCCGGTGGTGTGGAATATCGTCTGGAACGCGACGGCTGCGTTTATAGCCGTCATTATCATCAGCTTGCTGCTGGATGAGTCCGGCTTTTTTGAATGGGCGGCGCTGCACGTCTCACGCTGGGGCAATGGGCGCGGTCGCTTGCTGTTTACCTGGATTGTCCTGCTCGGTGCTACCGTTGCGGCCCTGTTTGCCAATGATGGCGCGGCGCTTATTTTGACGCCGATTGTCATCGCCATGCTGCTGGCTTTAGGGTTCAGCAAAGGCACTACGCTGGCGTTTGTTATGGCGGCCGGATTCATTGCCGATACCGCCAGCCTGCCGCTTATTGTCTCTAACCTGGTGAATATCGTTTCAGCAGATTTCTTTGGCCTTGGTTTTCGCGAATATGCCTCGGTGATGGTGCCGGTGGATATCGCTGCAATACTGGCTACCCTGGTGATGTTGCATCTCTATTTCCGCAAAGATATTCCGCAGAACTACGACATGGCGCTGCTAAAATCTCCCGCAGATGCGATTAAAGATCCTGCGACGTTCAAAACTGGCTGGGTTGTTTTACTGCTTCTGCTGGTGGGATTTTTCGTCCTGGAACCGCTCGGCATTCCGGTAAGCGCCATTGCGGCAGTGGGCGCGCTGATATTATTTGCCGTCGCTAAACGCGGTCATGCGATTAATACGGGTAAAGTGCTACGCGGTGCACCCTGGCAGATTGTCATCTTCTCGCTCGGCATGTATCTGGTGGTTTATGGCCTGCGCAATGCCGGACTCACGGAATATCTTTCTGGCGTACTCAACGTGCTGGCGGATAACGGCCTGTGGGCCGCGACGCTCGGTACCGGATTCCTCACTGCGTTCCTCTCTTCTATTATGAACAATATGCCGACGGTACTGGTTGGCGCGTTGTCCATTGATGGCAGCACGGCATCTGGCGTTATCAAAGAAGCGATGGTTTATGCCAACGTGATTGGCTGCGATTTGGGACCGAAAATTACCCCAATTGGTAGCCTGGCAACGCTGCTCTGGCTGCACGTTCTTTCGCAGAAGAATATGACTATCAGCTGGGGATATTACTTCCGTACAGGAATTATCATGACCCTGCCTGTGCTTTTCGTGACGCTGGTGGCGCTGGCGCTACGCCTATCTTTCACTTTGTAATGAGATACTGATATGAACAACATTACCATTTATCACAACCCAGCCTGCGGCACATCGCGTAATACGCTGGAGATGATCCGCAACAGCGGTACAGAACCGACCATTATCCATTATCTGGAAACTCCGCCAACGCGCGATGAACTGGTCAAGCTCATTGCCGATATGGGGATTTCCGTTCGTGCGCTGTTGCGTAAAAACGTTGAGCCGTATGAGGAACTGGGCCTTGCAGAAGATAAATTTACTGACGATCGGTTAATCGACTTTATGCTTCAGCACCCGATTCTGATTAATCGCCCGATTGTAGTGACGTCGCTGGGAACTCGCCTGTGCCGCCCTTCAGAAGTCGTGCTGGAAATTCTGCCAGATGCGCAACAAGGCGCGTTCACCAAGGAAGATGGCGAGAAAGTGGTTGATGAAGCGGGTAAACGCCTGAAATAACTAAAGGGGGATATGCCCCCTTATTTGTTCTTCGTGGCTCCTTCGCCATCTGTTTTGCTAAGTGGCATTTATGACGGTTATTTTAGGTATAGCTATATGACTCAGATGCTATTTTAAAGTTAACAAAATCAAACTAAAGAATTTTTAGCGCCGAAGCTGCGCATTTTTGTCTCATCCTCCCTTTTAAAGGAAAAATTTCAGATACTAATGCAACACTTCTTTAAATAATTTCAATACAGCTTAACCAATTTTATTGCTACACTTAAAAAAGATCACTAAAATTTCACCTCATACACCTTCAAAGCATATCATAACCTTTTAAAATGAGCGTTTTTTGATAGTTGCTAGCGCATTATTTTACGATACTATCACTGCCTTTTTATACTCAAACATTACCACATAGAAATAAAATGGAAGTTAAAGATAATTATATCAGGAAGATATGTCGCATCGTATTTATAGCTGCATTGAAGGAAATCATTTCATATCTCTAATTATCATATTAACTAAAAATTTTGCAAAAAAGATGATCAATAAGGAATGTTATGTCAATTGATTTTACCCCTGGTATAATAAATATATATAATGGTGATATTTATAATTGTACTATAAATACTGACAAAATATTTAATGATGTTAAAGCCCCGGAGACTTCAAAGCGCCCTTATGATAATAGCGAAAAACAACTCATTAATTTCTCATTCCCAGGTGAAGAAAACCATCCTGAACAATTATATTTTGTGCAAAAACAATCACAACAAATTAATGAGTGCCACACAATCCCCCCATTTACAGATGCAGAATATTCACGAGTTGTAGATCAACTTGTGAATATTATTAATAACATTGAATCGATAGATTCAAAGCCACTCACGCAACAGACGCAAACAATATTTAATCAGATAAATAAAATTATATACCAAGAAGATAAAGATTCTGAATGTCAAATCATTGTAGTCGTTAATCCAACACCCAACAGACCAATCACAACAAGAATTCTCATAGAAGAGGAAATCCCTAAAACATTCAGCATCCAAACTGTTTGCTCAGATAATAACATTTTCGCTGGGCAACGAGCAGACTTACCATCTGAGATAAAAGACATTCAAAGCTTGTATCTGAAACTGGCCAAATTGTATGTTGCGCATAGTGAAAATGAAAACAGGATGAATGTATTTTCTGGATGTGACTTTATTAATTTCAATATGACAGGACAAGACATGTCAGGGCTCGTTCTGACCTTGTCAAAATTTTATTATGAAGATTTGCTCAATATAGATTTCACTGACGCAAATTTATTAAATACTATTTTTTTACATAAAAAACATCCCATCCAAAAATTACATAACTATGATCAGTACCTTGACAAACAAATTGATGGATTGTTTTCAACACTGTTGACTATAAATGATGAATCTTTGCGAGCAAAATCTGAAATTGCTTCAACGATAATACAACTTTTAAAGACAAAGGTAAAAAACCTTACATTTAAAGATATATTAAAATATCAGCAAGAATTCCAAAAGGAATGTTACGAGCAACTTCAAATTGTTACGACAGACCACCTATACAATAAAATTAAAAAATGGGCAACAATGTCTAAAGATGAATTCAATGCTTTTAAATACAGGACGCTTCAACTCGAAAAAATATCGCACAGTCCTTATTTAAAGAGGCCACTACCTAATGAAAAAGATATAAATTACGGGGTGGAAATAAAATTACCAACTGGTAAAAGAATTCGCTTATCGAAGCATTACCAGAATATAATACCATAATTTTGAACATTAGCACTTTATAACTAATGAATAAAAATATATTTTAAGTATTTTTAAAATATGTCGCTAATATCATGGGGCGATGTCATACTCATGTCACGCCCCATAATTATCTAAATTGAATTGAAGGGATATAAACATCAGACAGGTTTACGTTACTATCAGGCATATCGCCTCAGAATCAGATGAAAACTATAAAGAAATATCTATTATGGTTTTAATATTTGTTGATAAGGATAGTAACATGAACATGACAAAAGGTGCACTCATCCTCAGCCTTTCATTTTTGCTTGCCGCATGTAGTTCAATTCCGCAAAATATCAAAGGCAATAACCAACCTGATATCCAAAAAAGTTTTGTTGCTGTTCATAACCAGCCGGGGTTATATGTTGGTCAACAAGCGCGCTTTGGCGGGAAGGTTATCAACGTTATCAATGGCAAAACGGATACGTTGTTAGAAATCGCTGTATTACCGTTGGATAGCTATGCGAAGCCTGATATTGAAGCCAACTATCAGGGCCGACTGCTCGCCAGACAAAGCGGCTTCCTTGATCCAGTGAACTATCGTAATCACTTTGTTACCATCCTCGGTACCATTCAGGGTGAACAACCTGGCTTTATCAATAAAGTCCCGTATAACTTCCTGGAAGTGAATATGCAGGGAATCCAGGTGTGGCATTTGAGAGAAGTGGTTAATACCACCTATAACCTGTGGGATTACGGCTATGGTGCATTCTGGCCGGAACCGGGCTGGGGCGCGCCTTACTACACCAATGCGGTGAGTCAAGTAACACCTGAGCTGGTCAAATAACACCACCGAGAGATGCAGATGCTTTCTCAGCATCTGCATCATGCATTACATTAAATTAATACACAGCCAGCTAACTATTATTATTATAAGCCCTGTCCTGTTAATTACCTTTGGCAAACTGATTATAAAGTTAATGTCCGCACCAGGAGTCGGTTATGTTTCTTATAATTACCAGGGATACGATGTTCTTCACTGCGATGAAAAACATTCTGAGCAAAGGTAATGTCGTTCATATACAGAACGAAGAAGAGATCGACGTAATGTTGCATCAGCATGCCTTCGTCATTATTGATACATTAATGAATAATGTATTTCATTCTAATTTGCTCACTCAGATTGAACGATTAAAACCTGTCCATGTGATTATTTTCTCTCCCTTTAATATTAAACGCTGCCTGGGGAAAGTACCGGTGACCTTTGTTCCGCGAACTATCACCATCATCGACTTTGTCGCACTCATCAATGGCAGTTACTGCTCTGTGCCTGAAGCGGATGTGTCCCTTTCGCGCAAGCAGCATCAGGTTCTGAGCTGCATTGCGAATCAAATGACAACGGAAGATATTCTGGAGAAACTGAAAATATCGCTAAAAACGTTCTACTGCCATAAACACAATATCATGATGATCCTCAATCTTAAGCGGATCAATGAGTTGGTACGCCATCAGCATATTGATTATCTGGTGTGATCGATTGATTAATATAAAGAGGCCCAGCAATAAATAGCCAGACCTCCCTTTAATTATACGTTATGCAGTAACGCCTTCCGGTATCAGCGAAGCAATTTGCTTACGCCATTGCGCTTGCTCCTGTTCGCCTTCTGTACGTTGACCATAAAGTTGCGCTATCTGCGTACCATCATGGGCAAACAATTCCAGACTGGTCACATAACCGTCACTAGCAGGTTTACGGGTTACCCAGGTTTCAGCAATGCTCTCTTCTAATAGATGAAGAGTAAACGTCGGGTTAAAAATATTCAGCCAACCTTTCATTGGCACCACTTTTTCTACCACGCCAGTGAAAATCTGTACGCAGCCACGGTTGCCAACAAACACCATGATTTCATTGCCATCCTGCTGTGCAGATTCAAGAATTTGCGCCAACGCACTGTTGGATACTTTGCAGGCCAAATCATCTGCCACCAAATTGAACGCCTGTTGGCGCGTCAGGTTGTGGCGCTTGAGCAACGTAAAAAACTGATGAACGTCGGTCATCGCCCGCCACTCTTGCTCGACCACACTGGCATCGGCTCGCGTTTGAACAACTGGCGCATCAACGGCTTTTAACTCAAGCGGCGTATTCTCATCGGTGATAAACCGTGCCAGAAGCTCACTCCATGCCGCCATATCGGTATTGTCGGTGGCATAAACTTTTAGTAATGCATCGCCCTGATGATCAAAGAACTGAATACTCTGGCGTTCGCCACGAGTCGTATTTTCTTTGATGTGGAAAACACTGGCCCATTGATTGAGAAACAGACGCAAATCCAGCGCGCGCGGATTGAGGATCAATCCGGCATGTCCGTTTAAATGCTGGTTTGTGAACGCACCAACTTGCTCATGGACTGCATATTCATTACGACAAATACATTTGGTCTCGCCAACACTTTCGAGCGCCGCCAGAATGTCACGGATATCGCCGCACATCCGCCACGCATCGTGCGTGACGCGCGCAAATGCCAGTTCTGCTTCGCTAATATTCATTAAACCTGCGATGTCACGCGCGTACTTTCCGGGATTTTGTTCTTTTAACTCAAGCCAGCGTGTGTAGTGGTTCATTGTCTCTCTTCCTTCCAGATAAATGCCCCGAAATATCGGGGCAGATGATTACCATTGATAACTCACGAAAATTTTTCCGTTACGACCATCCTGTGGGATGCCTTGCGGCGACCAGTACTCTTTGTCGAAGGCATTGCCCAATACCAGAGTAGTGGTCATACCTTTGAGCGCCTGCTGCCCTTGATAACTGACGTAGAAATCATTCACACCATAGCCAGGTTGTTTGCTGTAACTGCTGCTGATATGTGTTGAGCGATCGGCAAACGTACCGACCCAACCAACAGAGAAGCCACTGTGAGCGATCGGAATATTCAGGGTGCTGGTAACGGTATCCGGGTTAATACTGGAAATATATTCCCCGGTATCGGTGTCTTTGCCGCGGGTACGGTTATAGGCCACATCAAGGCTAAACAGATCAGTGGTATATTTCGTCATCACATCCCAGCCCCAGATTTTGGCGTTCGGGACGTTATACGACATAGTTGTCGCCGCCGCGAAATCGACAGTCGTGGAGATGTAATCCTTCGCTTTGGTATCAAAGTAGCTGGCTTTAAATTCCAGGGCATCATTGGACAACATCAGGTCATCAAAACGCAGCCCAAAACCGTACTCCTGAGTTTCGTTAGTTTCCGGACGTAAGTTCGGGTTTGGCACCCAATAGTTGGTATAGAAGCGACCAATCGAGAAGTGCTTAGAATCGTTATACATTTCGCCCATCGTCGGGGCGCGGAATGCCTGGGCATATGAGCCAAATAACATCAGCCAGTTGGTCGGGTTGATAGTCATCCCCGCACGAGATGACCATTTGTCAGCATCAACATCTTTGTAGCCGTCGCTGCTACCGTGATAACTGTCATAGCGGGTTCCGCCAAGCAGGGTAATCGGCAGATCGCGTAAGGTGATCTCATCCTGTAGCCAGCCAGAGCTAAAATCGATTTTTGCTTGCGGAAAGCCCGTCGTCGCGCCACCCGGATGTTGTTCCTGACGATAATACTCACCGCCATATGTCAGTAAGTGAGAAGCGAAACTGTCGGCAAATAGAGTGGAACGGTTCTCCAGCCTGGCTCCTTTTGTTATCTGTTCACGATACTCGCCGGAACTCCCCGTGTTTTGCGCATTAATACGGACTTCCGACCAGTAAATTTTTGCATCTGCATTTAACCAGTCGTTGCCCTGCGGGGCGAGTTTATAAGAAAGCTGCGCATCGCGTTGAATTGTTGAACGATCAACCATCGGGTTGCTGCTTTCAGAAGCCTCAACGGTCTGCGGATTTTTTGGTTCACGCGCGTCGTTGTTGTAGTAACGCACTAAACCGCTCAGAGACTGGGCTGAATCAATTTGCCAGGTCCCTTTCGCCAGCATGTTATTAATGGACTCGTCATTCGGCGCGGTTTCACCATTGCTCTGGCGTAAATCACCCCGATCGCGACTGGACCAGGCCACAATACCATCCAGATTTTCAGTTCGCCCAAACGCGCTCGCGCCTAATCCCAGGCTATGGTCCCCCGTGCCACCAGTACCAAAGACACGAAAACCACTACTTTGTCCTTCCTGCAATAAATCTTTTGCATCGACCGTATCGTAGGAGATCACCCCACCCAGCGCGCCACTGCCATACAGTAATGCTGAAGGTCCGCGAACAATCTCAACACGCTTGATCAGCGCCGGATCGAGAAAAGTACCATTCAGATGTCCGGTATCCGTTCCCTGGCGAACACCATCGACAAGAACCAGCACGCCGCGATGATCATAGCCACGCATATTTACATCCTGACCGTTGGTTCGTCCGGTACCATCAAGAGTAATTCCAGGAACATGACGCAGCAGATCGGTGGCTGAAGTAGCCGTTTGATTTTCAGGAGCGGAAGTGTCGATGACGCTGACCATCATAGGCGCTTCGAAGGAACTACGGGCATTCCCCGTTGCCGTAACGGTCATGGTTTCAGTAGCAAAAGCAAACGTTGGCAAGGTGGCAGAAACAGCCAAAGCCAACAAACTCAAACGCAACGAGGTAAATTGCGGACGTGACATAGCGATTCTCCATGAGGAAAATAAAAAATGCTGGCTGCCTGGGTTAATACCGGGGTGGCTTGCGAGAAATAAATTTATTTAAAATTCAGAGCGATAATATTCGCCGGGTGAGTTTACAGGCGTTTATATCCCATGAAATTGCCTGGTATCTCGGCAAATACGCAAAAGCACGCCCTCTTTATCAGGCAAAACGATATGCCCCATCAGGAGTGAAGAGCGCTGTGCGTTATCCCTTGCAAATGCTATGGTTTTGTTATCCATATGGTCGTGTTTTGTTAAGCGCGAACGTGATAATGAGAATTATTATCGATCAATTTTTTATGATCAAGCTTTTTTTTAACCGCCATTAACACAATAAACAGGGGGTTATGAAACCTATCCTGCGCCCTGGAAACCACTTTGTTTTTATGGTTATTCCCCCATGACCTCATCACTAAACTTTGTCGTTAACAGTGATAATTTTCTCTTCTCTTTGCTCTGCAAGCCGCGATATCTCTGGGTTCTCAGCTTTTTCCCGCGCTGAAATTTAGTCGGTAACAAGAACGTTAGCTGACGAAGCATCTTGATAAAAATCAAAAATAAATACGCTTGTAACGCCTTGCGTATTGAATCGACGGTTGTATTTCATATATAACTCAAATGATAATCATGATCATTCTCAATTTGATAAGAGTTCTCATATTATGCCAAGGATCATCACCAGGCCGTTTCTTTTTTCCCCACTGACGTTATGTATTTCAGCCGTGGCCTCTGCCGCGAAGACCGCGGTAAAACGAAAAAAATTGTTTACGGCAGTACTGGCTCTTAGCTGGGCTTTTAGCGTAACGGCTGCCGAACGTATCGTGGTCGCAGGAGGATCGCTGACGGAGCTAATCTACGCGATGGGCGCTGGCGAACGCGTGGTTGGTGTCGATGAAACGACATCTTATCCACCAGAAACCGCCAAACTGCCGCATATTGGCTACTGGAAACAACTCAGCAGCGAAGGCATTTTGTCACTTCGCCCGGATAGCGTAATTACCTGGCAGGATGCCGGGCCACAAATTGTGCTCGACCAACTACGAGCGCAGAAAGTCAACGTCGTCACCCTGCCGCGTGTGCCTGCCACCCTTGAGCAGATGTTCGCCAACATTCGCCAACTGGCAAAAACGCTACAGGTTCCTGAACAAGGCGAGGCGCTGGTGACACAGATCAACCAACGCCTGGAGCGAGTACAGCAAAACGTGGCGGCCAAAAAAGCCCCGGTTAAAGCCATGTTTGTTCTCTCCGCAGGCGGAAGTGCGCCACAGGTTGCCGGTAAAGGCAGCGTCGCGGACGCCATTCTTTCGCTTGCCGGAGCAGAAAACGTCGCAACCCACCAGCAGTAAAAAAGCTACAGTGCAGAATCACTGATTGCGGCTAATCCAGAAGTGATTGTCGTAACCTCACAAATGGTCGATGGCGATATTAACCGGCTACGTTCTATTGCCGGAATTACCCACACTGCCGCATGGAAAAACCAGCGCATTATCACCGTTGATCAAAACCTGATTCTGGGAATGGGTCCGCGTATTGCTGATGTCGTTGAGTCTTTACACCAGCAGCTTTGGCCGCAATAAATGGATTTAAATCAGACGAATGAACACAAATAACCCCCTGGATCTCACGCCACATTTTGCTTTAGACGGTGATCAGCCATTTAAAGACAGGCGCGCCATGATGCCGTTTCGTGGGGCCATTCCAGTTGCCAAAGAGCAACTGGCACAGACCTGGCAAGAGATGCTCAATCAAACGGTATCACCACGTAAGCGACTGGTTTATCTACACATTCCTTTTTGTGCAACACACTGCACGTTTTGTGGTTTTTATCAGAACCGTTTTAATGAAGATGCGTGTGCTCATTATACCGACGCCCTGATTCGTGAAATAGAAATGGAAGCGGACAGCGTATTGCATCAGTCTGCCCCCATCCACGCGGTCTATTTCGGTGGCGGCACGCCTTCCGCGCTTTCGGCACACGATTTGGCCAGAATTATCACCACATTACGAGAAAAGCTGCCACTGGCCCCTGATTGTGAAATCACTATCGAAGGCCGGGTACTGAATTTTGACGCTGAGCGAATCGATGCTTGCCTTGATGCAGGAGCAAACCGCTTCTCAATTGGTATTCAGTCGTTTAACAGCAAAATCCGTAAGAAAATGGCCCGCACCTCGGATGGCCCAACCGCCATTGCGTTTATGGAAAGCCTGGTCAAACGCGACCGTGCTGCGGTGGTCTGTGACCTTCTGTTTGGCCTGCCGGGTCAGGATGCGCAAACCTGGGGAGAAGATCTGACTATTGCCCGCGATATCGGTCTCGACGGCGTCGATCTCTATGCGCTCAATGTCCTGCCCAATACACCGCTGGGCAAAGCCGTGGAAAATGGGCGTACTACCGTGCCCTCTCCGGCAGAACGACGCGATCTTTATCTGCAAGGGTGTGACTTCATGGACGACGCTGGTTGGCGCTGTATCAGTAACAGCCACTGGGGCCGTACCACACGCGAACGCAATCTCTATAACCTGCTGATTAAACAAGGTGCCGATTGTCTGGCCTTTGGTTCCGGAGCCGGCGGTTCGATTAATGGTTACTCCTGGATGAACGAACGCAGTCTTCAGACCTGGCATGAATCCGTCGCGGCAGGCAAAAAACCGCTGATGATGATCATGCGTAACGCCGAACGTAATGCGCAATGGCGTCATACCTTGCAGTCAGGTGTTGAAACAGCGCGTGTACCGCTGGATGAACTTACGCCACATGCCGAAAAACTCGCGCCGTTACTGGCTCAATGGCACCAAAAAGGCTTAAGCCGCGATGCTTCAACTTGCCTGCGGCTGACTAATGAAGGTCGTTTCTGGGCAAGCAATATTTTGCAGTCTCTTAATGAACTAATTCAGGTACTTAATGCGCCAGCGATTGTGCGTGAAAAACCATAACAGGAGTGATTTATGAGCCATGTCTCGTTACAAGAATTTTTGAAAACGGAGCCGGACGGTACGCTGGAGGTGGTAGCCGAACAATACAACACCACACTGCTGGAAGTAGTGAGAAATCTACCCTCCTCTACCGTAGTGTCAGGCGATAAATTCGATACTGTCTGGGATACCGTCTGCGAATGGGGCAACGTCACCACGTTAGTACATACTGCCGATGTAATCCTCGAATTTAGCGGCGAACTGCCTTCGGGTTTCCATCGCCACGGCTATTTCAACCTACGCGGAAAGCACGGCATGTCCGGGCATATCAAAGCAGATAACTGCACACATATTGCCTTGATCGAACGTAAATTTATGGGCATGGACACCGCATCCATTCTCTTTTTCAACAAAGAAGGCAGCGCAATGCTGAAAATCTTCCTCGGCAGGGATGACCATCGTCAGCTCCTGAGCGAACAAGTCAGCGCCTTCCATGCTCTGGCAGCATCGTTAAAGGAACACACCTGATGACGCCGTGGCTACTCTTTGGCGCAGGCGGAAAAGGTGTGGGTGCCAGAACGCTTGAACTGGCGCTGGCGGAACAACGTCCGATCGTTGCTGTCATTCGTCATGCTGATGCCGCCACGAAACTGGCGCAACAAGGCGTACAGGTTTTTACAGGCGACGCCTGTGATGCCAGCGTAGTCGCGGCTGCTTGCCGCGCAGCTGGCCCGGATGCGCTTATCATCTCAACAATGGGCGGAGCTCAGGATTATCTGGCACACAGAACAGTGATTGATGAGGCCGAAAAGGCCGGCATCAGTCGCATGATTCTGGTGACCTCTTTGGGATGTGGCGATAGCTGGCCGTTTTTATCGGAGCGGGCAAAGGCTGCGTTTGGTCAGGCGGTACGGGAAAAAACGCTGGCGGAAAGCTGGTTGCAAACCAGCCAACTTGATTACGCCATTCTCCGCCCTGGCGGTCTGCTTGATGGTGCGGCAACGGGCAAAGCACAACGGATACAAAATCAGGAGTGTCATGGTTTTGTTAACCGCGCCGATGTCGCCGCACATATCCATGAACTGGCAAATGCGCCAGCACTTAACCAGCAGGTCTACAGTCTGATTGAACCGGACCTGAAACCGGCGTGATCCCCCGGCGCGGAATCTCCGCGCCGTAATGTCGTAACGGAGTTTTGCGTGCTCAAGGATTCACTCTCTTCCGCCAGGGTCTTTATGGGGCTATCACTATTATTGCTAGCTCTGGTGCTGTTCGGTGCCAGTCAGGGAGCGTTAAAGATCAGTTTTGATGCCCTTTTTGATGAGGAATACCGCGATATCTGGCTCAATATTCGTCTACCACGGGTTTTGCTGGCGGTGCTGGTAGGTGCAGCGTTGGCAACCGCCGGGGTAATTATGCAGGGGCTTTTTCGCAACCCAATGGCTGACCCTGGATTACTCGGCGTCAGTAGCGGTTCTGCATTAATGGTTGGCGTTGCTATTGTGCTGCCCTTTTCCTTCCCAGTGGTGCTGGTGCTCTATGAGCAAATGGTGTTTGCCATTGCCGGAAGTTTAGTGGTCTGCACCATCATTTTTCTCATCACGCAGCGCCATCGCGATGGCAGCATGATGCAATTATTACTCGCCGGTATCGCCATCAATGCCCTGTGCGGCGCAGCGATCGGCATCCTGAGCTATATCGGCGATGAGCAACAGCTACGACAACTCACATTGTGGATGATGGGCAATCTTGGACAGGCGCAATGGCCGACGTTATTGGTTGCCAGTTCATTCATCCTACCGGCCATTATTGCAACAACTTGTCTCGCCGGAACGCTGAATTTACTGCAGCTCGGTGATGAAGAAGCCCACTACCTCGGCGTGAACGTTAAGCGTAAACGCCAGCAATTACTGTTAGTGAGCTCACTGCTCGTTGGTGCCGCCGTATCGGTAAGCGGCATTATCGGCTTTATTGGCCTGGTGATCCCGCATCTGATTCGTATGACTACCGGGGCAAATCACCGCTGGCTAATCCCTTGCTCCGCCCTCGCCGGAGCCTGTTTATTGCTGATGGCAGACACGCTTGCCCGCACACTGGTACAGCCAGCAGAAATGCCCGTGGGATTATTAACCAGCCTGCTTGGTGGCCCTTATTTTATGTGGTTGATTCTGCGCAACCGGAGGATCACATGATCAGCGCCCAGAATCTGGTTTATAGCCTTCAGGGGCGGCGTCTGACTGATAATGTCTCGCTGACTTTTCCCGGTGGGGAAATTGTTGCCATTCTCGGCCCTAATGGTGCGGGAAAATCTACGCTGCTTCGCCAGTTAACCGGCTATCTTCAACCTGATAGCGGCGAATGTCGGTTGTTTAATAAGCCATTAAATGAATGGTCGATTACTGAACTGGCGAAACACCGGGCCGTGATGCGTCAAAATAGCCACATGGCGTTTCCATTCAGCGTACAAGAAGTTATCCAGATGGGGCGGCATCCGCATCGTACTGGTAATCAGGATAATGAAACAGCACAAATAATGGCGTTATGTGACTGTCAGGCGTTAGCAAACCGCGACTATCGGCAATTATCCGGTGGTGAACAACAGCGCGTGCAATTAGCGCGCCTGCTGGTGCAACTCTGGGAACCAACTCCCTCACCGAAATGGTTATTTCTTGATGAACCAACTTCGGCGCTGGATATTCACCATCAGCAGCACTTGTTTCGTTTATTACGCCAGCTAGTTCACGAACGGCAGTTCAATGTTTGCTGCGTATTGCACGATCTAAATCTTGCCGCGCGTTATGCAGACCGTGTTGTATTAATGCAAAAAGGAAAGGTTATCGCAAATGGTAAACCGCAGGACGTATTGACACAGCAGGCGCTGACAATGCTCTACGGCGCGGATATTACCGTACTTAAAGATCCTGCCAACCATTCACCACTGATCGTCCTCGATCATTAAAACCAACAGGAGTACCGCTCTGGTACTCCTGCGAATAAATAACTATATAGATTAGCTAATTGAAACGCCTTTCACCCCTGCCATACCTTTTAATAATCGCAACAGATCTTCTATCGACGTCGTGGCATGAAGCTGAATATCAATGGCGACCACTTCATGATCTTCATTTTCCTGCAACGAAACTAAATCCGTTTTTATTTTTTGCTGCTTAAACCAGTCGAGCATTGATACCGTATTACCGTTCACTAATGTCAGCTGTAAATGGTAATTTTTATTCATCAGGCGGAAGGTTAATTGATGGAAGACTTCCAGCACCAGTAAGGTCATCACTGAACCATAAATGCCCAGTTCGTACATACCGCTACCAATAACCATACCAATGGCGGCGGTCACCCAGATATCCGCTGCCGTCGTCAGACCTACAATATTTTGGTTACGAACGAGAATGTTACCTGCACCGATAAACCCGACGCCCGTCACCACCTGAGCAGCAATACGGCTGGGATCCAGTCCGACGTGATCTAAAGACAGCACGTCAGCAAAACCATATTTCGAAACAATCATAAACAGGGCGCTTCCCATGCCAATTAATACATGTGTGCGTAACCCTGCTCCTTTGCCGCGCATTTGCCTTTCCATGCCAATAGCGCCACAGGCAATTGCTGCGAGTATAAGACGTATAATAAATTCTGCTGTCATATAAAAATGCAAAAAGGAGCAGCAAGATGGCTCAACTTGCTACTCCTTTTTACTTGTGCCCCATTAATTCGGCAAGTCATTAGATGCTTGATTTTTGAAAGTATACAAATTTTTCTGCGGATTTTTTTTGCAGTATTCGATCACTTTAGGAATTTGAGTAAGATCGGTTTCATTTAAAGTAACAGTATCACCACCTTTATAAACTGTTTCTTCATGCAGCATCCACCACGCAACCGGTGTCATTGCTTTTGGATTCAGATCAATAAATTCCTGGCAAGTCATATCTTTAGCGGATTCATTGGCTGCCAGCGCAGATTGTGCGTTCACCAGTGACAAAGCCGCTACAGCGCCCATAAAAATAAACGCTTTACGGAGAGATGAAATATTCATTTTGTAACCCATTCAATATAGAGATTAAATATGAACAGAAGGAATAGCTGCTTTTGAAGAAGGTATTCCTACCTGTTCAATATGCAAGGAAGTACGATGTAACGTATTCCCGGAATTACATATCTTTCTTAACTTTGTCCCATTCGCTTTTAACTTTATCTTTAAAGTTGGCTTGTTTATCCTGAGTACAAGCCTGAACGATCGCTGGGGTTACGGTTGCAATACCCTGAACATCTAAAACCGCATCTTCTGGTTTATCTTTATTGTTCAGTGCTTCAGCAAAACCAACTGCAGTTGGCTGGAAGGATTCGTCCACAGCCAGAAAATCTTCACAGGTCCAGGTGTTGACCGGTTTTTTGTTATCAGCTGCTTTTTGCGCATCCGCTGCATTGCTCACAACTGGCAGAAGAAGCAGACCACCAAGAATAACGCCTAATACTTTTTTCATCGTAATATCCTCAACTATAAAGTGAAAGAGCCGTCACGAATCAATTTCGACACTGAGGTTATAACCTGGTTTTCTGTATATGTCATGTTGATGGAAAATATCAAAATCAGATATTTTTATTTCAATACAATAAGTTACAGATGCATCAGATACTGTAATTAGGAAATTTTTATTAAATCGACTGCATTCTTAGACGCGTTTTTGGCATAGATTGATAGCAGGGGATTTTCTTCTTAATTTTATAGGGTGGTTCTATGTTATATATAGATAAGGCAACAATTTTGAAGTTTGATCTGGAGATGCTTAAAAAACATCGCAGAGCAATCCAGTTTATTGCCGTGCTGCTGTTTATCGTCGGGTTGCTGTGTATCAGTTTTCCGTTCGTCTCTGGCGACATTTTAAGCACAGTAGTGGGTGCATTATTAATCTGCTCAGGTATTGCGCTTATTGTCGGGTTATTCAGCAACCGCAGTCATAATTTCTGGCCTGTATTATCCGGTTTCCTCGTCGCAGTCGCCTATTTATTGATCGGCTATTTCTTCATCCGCGCACCGGAGCTGGGCATTTTTGCCATTGCGGCATTTATTGCCGGTTTGTTCTGTGTGGCAGGGGTTATTCGCCTGATGAGTTGGTATCGTCAGCGTTCAATGAAAGGCAGTTGGCTACAGCTCGTTATTGGTGTGCTGGATATCGTCATTGCCTGGATATTCCTTGGTGCAACGCCGATGGTTTCTGTAACGCTGGTTTCCACACTAGTGGGAATTGAACTGATATTTAGCGCCGCTAGCCTGTTCAGCTTCGCCAGTTTGTTTGTTAAAAAGCAATAATTATCCCTATTGCCACCTGGATCATAGTCACTTGATGTGACTATGATCCAATTAATACTCTCTCCGCTACACAGCATTTTAGATCAATTGCGCGCTATCATTGAAATAATTACCTGCTGATGAGTATTTCAACCTACTGAATTTTATCTGATTTTTTTCATTGCATGGCAAATTAGCCATTTCAAACATTATCATGGCTGATATTTTCCGTAGTCAGGTTTAATGTTTTAAAAGTGCTGTGGGAAAGTGAACAAAGAGTTCCGTAAACGTTGATGCTATGGGCGGTTAAATAAGTAATCCGGGTTCATTTTTTTGCAACTGGCGTTGATTACATTGCATAAATATCCGTGTCTCCAGACGCTATATAAAAACCTGAAGACATGAATGAGTTATTTACTCAGGTAATTTCAATGCGTTAAAAGAAAGCTGGCAATCCAATTGCCAGCTTAAGTCGAAACAAGGAGACTCGATATTTAAATCGGATTACATTTTAACTTTAGTAATATTCTTCAGAGATCACAAACTGGTTATTGATAACTTATTCTTGGGCAGTAATCCGCAAACGTTAATTTTTTGTTTGCGGTTTACA
Organism: Escherichia sp. MOD1-EC6021; assembly: GCF_002965245.1. NCBI lineage: Bacteria > Pseudomonadati > Pseudomonadota > Gammaproteobacteria > Enterobacterales > Enterobacteriaceae > Escherichia > Escherichia sp. MOD1-EC6021. The sequence continues at coordinate 190,382 of NZ_PTRU01000009.1, forward strand.
ATCTGATAACAACCAGGAATTTTACTTAGGATCAATATATGGAGTGCGTGATGGATAAATCTGAAGTATTGATTAGTGTTAATAGACGTATTAGTTCACGAAGGGCAAGGTTCTTATAGGCGTTTACTATATTGAACAACGATTCGGACAGGGATGTAAATAATGAAAAGGATGACATGTTCGAAACGATAACGGCTAAGGAGCAAGTTATGATTTTTCTCATGACGAAAGATTCTTTTCTTTTACAGGGCTTTTGGCAGTTGAAAGATAATCACGAAATGATAAAAATCAATTCCCTGTCAGAGATCAAAAAAGTAGGTAATAAACCCTTCAAGGTTATCATTGATACCTATCACAACCATATCCTTGATGAAGAAGCGATTAAATTTCTGGAGAAATTAGACGCCGAGAGAATTATTGTTTTGGCACCTTATCACATCAGTAAACTAAAAGCTAAAGCGCCTATTTATTTTGTCAGCCGCAAAGAAAGTATCAAAAATCTTCTTGAGATTACTTATGGTAAACACTTGCCCCATAAGAATTCACAATTATGTTTTTCACATAATCAGTTCAAAATTATGCAGCTGATTCTGAAAAACAAAAACGAAAGCAATATCACGTCAACGCTCAATATTTCGCAACAAACATTAAAGATTCAGAAATTCAACATTATGTACAAGCTGAAACTAAGACGTATGAGCGACATCGTCACCCTGGGTATCACATCTTATTTTTAGTCAGGACATAATTAACTGAAAATGATGGCAGGCATGAAGAGGGATGCAGATGCTGATTTCATTATCCCCGGTGATGACTAAAGGAGAGGCGAAAACGACTTTATTCCCCTGGTATGTGTATCCACCAGTAGAACCCTTCGTTGCCCGAATGCTGGCAGGAACTGTTGGCAGAACGGCAACATTTTTTTTGTCGTTGACCTCACCATGTCGATCACTGTGCTTGCATCCCATCTTACTGGCTGACAACCCCACTATGCCGCTGGTCTGTAAATCCCTCATACCTCTCCTCGCGCGCAATTTAAAGAACCGTTATATCTCAAGAATTTTCAGGGACTAAAATGAACAGAAGAAGAAAACTGTTAATACCGTTGTTATTCTGCGGCGCGATGCTCACCGCCTGCGATGACAAATCGACGGAAAACGCCGCCGCCATGACGCCTGAGGTCGGTGTCGTCACACTCTCCCCCGGTTCGGTCAATGTGTTGAGCGAATTGCCTGGTAGAACCGTTCCTTATGAAGTTGCCGAGATACGCCCTCAGGTGGGCGGTATTATCATTAAACGCAACTTTATCGAAGGCGATAAAGTGAACCAGGGCGATTCGCTGTATCAGATTGATCCTGCGCCTTTACAGGCCGATCTAAACTCCGCCAAAGGCTCGTTGGCGAAAGCACTCTCAACCGCCAGCAATGCCCGCATCACCTTTAACCGCCAGGCATCATTGCTGAAGACCAACTACGTTAGCCGTCAGGATTACGACACCGCGCGCACCCAGCTGAATGAAGCAGAAGCCAATGTCACCGTCGCCAAAGCGGCTGTTGAACAGGCGACGATCAATCTGCAATACGCGAATGTCACCTCGCCGATTACGGGCGTCAGCGGGAAATCGTCGGTGACCGTCGGCGCACTCGTTACCGCTAATCAAGCCGATTCACTGGTTACCGTGCAACGTCTGGACCCGATTTATGTCGATCTCACGCAGTCGGTGCAGGATTTTTTGCGCATGAAAGAAGAGGTCGCCAGTGGACAAATCAAACAGGTTCAGGGCAGTACGCCAGTACAGCTCAATCTGGAAAATGGTAAACGTTACAGCCAGACCGGCACGCTGAAATTCTCCGACCCGACGGTGGATGAAACCACGGGCTCCGTGACGTTACGGGCGATTTTCCCCAACCCAAATGGTGACTTGCTGCCAGGTATGTATGTCACGGCATTAGTGGATGAAGGTAGCCGCCAGAATGTATTACTGGTGCCGCAGGAAGGCGTCACCCACAACGCCCAGGGTAAAGCAACGGCGCTCATTCTGGATAAAGACGATGTTGTGCAGCTACGCGAAATTGAAGCCAGCAAAGCCATCGGCGACCAGTGGGTTGTCACCTCTGGCTTGCAGGCTGGCGATCGGGTGATCGTTTCCGGTTTGCAACGTATTCATCCGGGTATCAAAGCACGTGCAATTTCCTCCAGCCAGGAAAACGCCAGCACCGAATCGAAACAATAACGTTGCAGGCTTAAGGGGACTTTCATGGCTAACTATTTTATTGATCGCCCGGTTTTTGCCTGGGTACTTGCCATTATTATGATGCTTGCAGGTGGTCTGGCGATCATGAACTTACCGGTTGCGCAATATCCGCAGATTGCGCCACCAACCATTACCGTCAGCGCAACCTATCCGGGTGCCGATGCGCAAACGGTAGAAGACTCGGTCACTCAGGTGATTGAGCAAAATATGAATGGGCTTGATGGCCTGATGTACATGTCTTCAACCAGCGATGCGGCGGGTAATGCCTCCATCACTCTGACCTTTGAGACGGGGACATCGCCTGATATCGCGCAGGTTCAGGTGCAAAATAAACTGCAACTCGCTATGCCTTCATTACCTGAAGCGGTGCAGCAGCAGGGTATTAGCGTCGATAAGTCGAGCAGTAATATCCTGATGGTAGCGGCGTTCATTTCTGATAACGGCAGTCTCAACCAGTACGATATCGCGGACTATGTAGCGTCTAATATCAAAGACCCGCTAAGCCGTACCGCGGGCGTTGGTAGCGTACAACTCTTTGGTTCCGAGTATGCCATGCGTATCTGGCTGGACCCGCAAAAACTCAATAAATACAACCTGGTACCTTCCGATGTTATTTCCCAGATTAAGGTGCAAAACAACCAGATTTCTGGTGGTCAACTGGGTGGCATGCCACAGGCGGCAGACCAGCAACTGAACGCCTCGATCATTGTGCAGACGCGTCTGCAAACGCCGGAAGAATTTGGCAAAATCCTGTTGAAAGTTCAGCAAGATGGCTCGCAAGTGCTGCTGCGTGATGTCGCCCGCGTCGAACTTGGGGCGGAAGATTATTCCACCGTGGCGCGCTATAACGGCAAACCTGCTGCCGGTATCGCCATCAAACTGGCTACCGGAGCAAACGCCCTGGATACCTCGCGAGCGGTGAAAGAGGAGCTGAACCGTTTATCGGCTTATTTCCCCGCAAGCCTGAAGACGGTTTATCCTTACGACACCACACCGTTTATCAAAATTTCTATTCAGGAAGTTTTCAAAACGCTGGTTGAGGCTATCATCCTCGTCTTCCTGGTCATGTATCTGTTTTTGCAGAATTTCCGAGCCACAATCATCCCGACGATTGCCGTACCGGTGGTTATTCTCGGGACGTTTGCGATCTTGTCGGCGGTCGGTTTCACCATCAACACCCTCACCATGTTCGGGATGGTGCTGGCGATAGGGTTGTTGGTGGATGACGCCATCGTGGTGGTGGAGAACGTCGAGCGTGTCATTGCGGAAGATAAGCTACCGCCGAAGGAAGCAACGCATAAATCCATGGGGCAGATCCAACGTGCGCTGGTCGGGATTGCCGTTGTGCTTTCCGCAGTGTTTATGCCGATGGCCTTTATGAGCGGTGCAACCGGGGAGATCTACCGACAGTTCTCCATCACGCTGATCTCCTCGATGCTGCTTTCAGTATTTGTCGCAATGAGCCTGACCCCTGCCCTGTGCGCCACCATTCTGAAAGCCGCGCCGGAAGGCGGTCACAAACCTAACGCCCTGTTCGCACGCTTCAACACGCTGTTTGAAAAATCAACTCAGCACTATACCGATAGCACCCGCTCACTGTTGCGTTGTACCGGTCGCTACATGGTGGTCTACCTGCTGATTTGCGCCGGGATGGCGGTGCTGTTCCTGCGTACGCCGACCTCTTTCTTACCAGAAGAGGATCAGGGGGTATTTATGACCACCGCGCAGTTACCTTCCGGTGCAACCATGGTTAACACCACGAAAGTGCTGCAACAGGTGACTGATTATTATCTGACAAAAGAGAAAGATAATGTTCAGTCGGTGTTTACCGTTGGCGGCTTTGGCTTCAGTGGCCAGGGGCAAAACAACGGTCTGGCGTTTATCAGCCTCAAGCCGTGGTCTGAACGTGTCGGCGAGGAAAACTCAGTTACCGCGATCATTCAGCGGGCAATGATTGCGCTAAGCAGTATCAATAAAGCCGTCGTCTTCCCGTTCAACTTACCCGCGGTGGCTGAACTGGGTACCGCGTCAGGTTTTGATATGGAACTGCTGGACAACGGTAACCTGGGGCACGAAAAACTGACCCAGGCGCGAAACGAGCTGTTATCACTGGCTGCGCAATCGCCGAACCAGGTTACCGGGGTACGCCCGAACGGCCTGGAAGATACGCCAATGTTCAAAGTTAACGTCAATGCCGCGAAAGCCGAGGCAATGGGCGTGGCGCTGTCCGATATCAACCAGACAATTTCCACCGCCTTCGGCAGCAGCTACGTGAACGACTTCCTCAACCAGGGACGGGTGAAAAAAGTGTATGTCCAGGCAGGCACGCCGTTCCGTATGTTGCCGGATAACATCAACCAGTGGTATGTACGCAACGCCTCTGGCACGATGGCACCGCTTTCTGCCTATTCGTCTACCGAATGGACCTATGGTTCGCCGCGACTGGAACGCTACAACGGTATCCCGTCAATGGAGATTTTAGGAGAAGCGGCGGCCGGGAAAAGTACCGGTGACGCCATGAAATTTATGGCAGACCTGGTCGCTAAACTTCCGGCAGGCGTCGGCTACTCATGGACCGGACTGTCTTATCAGGAAGCGTTATCCTCAAACCAGGCTCCCGCGCTGTATGCCATTTCACTGGTCGTGGTGTTCCTCGCCCTTGCCGCACTTTATGAGAGCTGGTCAATTCCGTTCTCGGTGATGTTGGTTGTACCGTTAGGCGTCGTTGGCGCATTACTGGCCACCGATCTGCGCGGCTTAAGTAATGACGTCTACTTCCAGGTTGGTTTGCTGACTACCATCGGGCTTTCCGCCAAGAACGCCATCCTGATCGTCGAATTTGCCGTTGAGATGATGCAGAAAGAAGGGAAAACGCCGATAGAGGCGATCATCGAAGCGGCGCGAATGCGTTTACGCCCAATCCTGATGACCTCTCTGGCCTTTATTCTCGGCGTGCTGCCGCTGGTAATCAGTCATGGTGCCGGTTCCGGCGCGCAAAACGCGGTAGGTACCGGCGTGATGGGCGGGATGTTTGCCGCAACAGTGCTGGCCATTTACTTCGTTCCAGTCTTTTTCGTTGTAGTGGAACATCTCTTTGCCCGCTTTAAAAAAGCGTAACGTGTAAATGAGAGTAAGGTTGAACGTGAGGGTTCAGCCTTACTCTTTCCTGCTAACCATTCACCACTCAACAACCAGCTGACCGTCAGGAATACCAGGCTTAGTACACAGCACTGAAAGTAGAAGCCACTCCAGCCATTCGTCATCAATTTGAACAGCACAATACTGACCCACATTCCCGTAATCGTATGAATTGTCAGCTTAATAATCCCAAACATGCCGAGTCTTTTCCTCCTGAAAATACCTATACCGCCTGGCTAACTACGAAAGAGATCTTGCCGGTAGCCCGGAAGAGATCATCAGGAAAGAGTTTCACATGAAGCAGGTGCGAGATCCTGACCAATATTCAAATACGAAATAGGTCAGGAGAAGGTACCCGGAGAATGTTGCGCAAACTGATGTGGCGTTACACCATAATATTGTCGAAATGTGTTTATAAAGTACGACGTACTGCTATACCCACATTTTTCTGCAATAGTATGTAGAGGAATTTGACGTAACTCGAGTAATCGTCTGGCCATCGACATCCTGGAGGCGAGTAATATTTTACTGAAACAGGTATTTTCATCCTGCAACTTTTTTTTGATGAGACTCTCGCTGGTATACATTCTTTCCGCGATATCGCGTAGATACCAACGTTTAGCGATATCAAAGCTAATAAGGCGTTCAACTTTTCCTGAAACAGTACTGATACTATTGAAAAGTAAGGGGATAAGTTCTTTCTTATGAGAAAACATTGATAAACAGGAAAGGTAAAGCATCTTGCTCATTATCGGCGAATTTACCCCGGATTCATTGAAACTATCAAAAATCGCCGTCACCAGAGGCATGGGGGGGGACTGGTTAATTAACAAACGGTCTTTGCTATGTAACCCTAAATTGCGTGGTAGCTGACGAATATTTTGTAAGTAATGGCAAATTGTCAGCTCATCGATATCCAGCCGTCGCGTATCCGGTGAACAAAACGCAAAATCATCTGCCAAATTTTTATCCAGCAGTAGAATACTTTCGTTGTGCAACGATATTTTTTGCTGTTCATGATGAATATCCAATGAACGACGAACGAGGATCACCGAGCAGACATGAGTCATGACTATCCCTTATATTTCATTACTGCGATTATTTCAATTTCAGTATACTAATGAAATGACGCCAGACTGTTTCTTAGTGCAAAAACTGCCATATTTGGTAGGACCAAAATTTATCCACAAAGTAGTTTTGCATAACAGTTAATTGATAATAAGTAAATGCAACACCAATATATTTTCACACAGCGTATAGCTTATGTTTATAAAAAAATGGCTGATCTTATTTCCAGTAAAAGTTATATTTAACTTACTGAGAGCACAAAGTTTCCCGTGCCAACAGGGAGTGTTATAACGGTTTATTAGTCTGGAGACGGCAGACTATCCTCTTCCCGGTCCCCTATGCCGGGTTTTTTTTATGTCTGAGTAAAACTCTATAATCTTATTCCTTCCGCAGAACGGTCAGTGCCGTAAAAATTCCCTTGTGCAACAATACTTGCCACCGAGTCACGGTTCGGCAATTCTTGTGCCGATCGCTCCTGATACTCTGTGGGCGTCATCCCATAATAATTTCGAAAAACGTAAATGAAATACGACACGCTGTGATAACCACAGGACACTGCGACTCTTTTAATTGAAAACCCATGTATAACAATAAGTTGTAAAGCACGTTGCATTCTACACTCAGTAAGCAACTGTGAATATGACGTACCTTCTTCGCGCAATTTTTTCTTTAACAGGCTTGAACTCATCAACAGCTCGCTGGCGATTTGGGCTAATGTCCACTCATGGGCGATATTATTATTGATGACCGTACAAACTCGTGTTCGCATGTTCGGTTGCAAAACGTTCAGAAGCAGCGGTATAAACTGCTCGTCCTCCAGGAAAACAGATAACAACGCAAAGATTAATGCTCTTTTACGGAGCATTTCTGCATAGCGCAGATTCTTATTCTGCGATAGTTGCGCAACCTCCTGAAAAACAGGAATATCTCTGGTACAGTGATGAACGAGTAACGAAGGAACTTTTTTATGTGCATGAAGATTTAATGCCTCCTCCTTGAGCATCGGGAGAAATAATGAAAGCGTGTCCCTTGAAACTAATACAAAATTCTCGACACACTTATCCACTTGAATTTGACTTGCATCCGCAAAAACCAGTTCACCGCCATTAAAATAGCGATATTCACCATTAACCATGGTGAGAATATATTTATGTCTTGCGTACGCAATTAGACAATTACCATGTAGTGATTGCATAGTCGGCTTAATATTACATAAACATATTACTGTTTATTAATGTAGCACGCCGCCCTCTTAAGTCAAATTGATTGATAAATAAATTTAAACGAAGCGGGAAAACAGGATGATGATGTGTGATGATAGTCGGGCTGGATAACTGGATTTATAATACAAAAAAAGGCGTTAAAAACGCAGGGAAATTATTAGTAAGCAAATAATCCCTTATTGTGATATTAAACGGTCTCGCCACCCTTAATAACATTCATATAACATATATCTTATCAACACGATGAATAAACAGCCAATATATTATTGCATGAATAAGTAACCGAATGCCCCACCTGTTTTTTAAGGTCGGGGCATTCGGTTTTTACAAAATTATGTTATCAGGTGTGTTTAAAGCTGTTCTGCTGGGCTATACCCTGCAGTTTCGGGTGATCGCTGAGGTATTTCAGGGAGGCTTTGTAGTCTTCCAGTAACAGTTCAGCAAAGTCCATTTCGAAGCCACGACGGCACATAATGCGCATCACCACGATGTCAGTGGCTTCACCGCCGAGAGTGAAGGCCGGAACCTGCCAGCCGCGCAGGCGCAGACGTTCAGAGAGGTCGTAGAGGGTGTATCCCGGGTCTTCACCATCTTTCAGTTTGAAGCAAACCGCCGGGATGCCTTCGTCCGGGCGACCGGTACAGATGAACTCATACGGCCCCAGTTTGGCGATTTCATCCGCCAGATAAGCGGCAACCTGGTAGGAAGCGTTCTG